>NZ_CAOLGM010000052.1:0-29965 GCF_948475835.1 uncultured Escherichia sp.
CGCTAAATGACACACCGTTCGCCGATGAACGTGTGATTGAGCAGCATATTGAGGCAGGCATTTCACTCTGTGATGCAGTGAACTTTCTCGTTGAAAAATACGCACTGGTACGTACCGACCAGCCGGGATTCAGCGCCTGTACCCGTTCTCAGTTAATAAACAGTATTGATATCCTCCGGGCCCGCCGGGCAACCGGCCTGATGGCCCGCGACAATTACAGAACGGTAAATAACATTACCCTGGGTAAACATCCGGGGGCGAAACAATGAAACTGGCTCTGACGCTGGAAGCCGACAGCATTAACGTGCAGGCACTGAACATGGGGCGCATTGTCGTTGACGTCGATGGTGTTAATCTCACTGAACTGATTAACAAGGTTGCTGAAAATGGTCATTCACTCCGCGTAGTGGATGAATCCGGCCAACAGTCAACCTGCACACCACCACCGTTTACGGCCCTTGCCGGCATACGCTGCAGTACCGCACATATCACGGAAAAGGACAACGCCTGGCTGTACTCGCTGTCACATCAGACGAATGACTTCGGCGAATCAGAATGGATTCATTTTACCGGGTCCGGTTATCTGTTACGTACTGATGCGTGGTCGTACCCGGTTCTGCGACTTAAACGCCTGGGCCTGTCAAAAACGTTTCGTCGTCTGATCGTCACGCTCATTCGCTGTTATGGCGTCAGTCTCATTCATCTGGATGCCTGCGCTGAATGTCTGCCGGGTCTGCCCACTTTCGACTGGTAATCAGGGAAATTCACAACATGAAATCATTAACGACAGAAACGGCGCTGGATATTCTGATTGCGTGGCTGCAGGACAATATCGACTGTGAATCCGGGATTATCTTCGACAACGATGAGGATAAGACGGATTCAGCAGCACTGTTGCCCTGCATCGAACAGGCCCGGGAGGATGTCCGTGCTCTTCGTCATCTGCAGCTTCTGCACCAGAACCGGTGAATATCACTCACCATACTTCATTCCCCTGACGCCAGCCTGAATATAGCTGGCGTTTTCGTTTATAAACCAAAAGGAAAACCGATAATGTCAGACATCACAATCTCCCGTCCGGAAGTGGTCACCGGGCATACGGACGTTATCTGCTCCACCAGTATCCGACACGTTGTGACGGTACGGAATGCAGCACTGCAACAAACCGAAACGCTTATCCGGCAACTGGCAGAAATCTCAGTGCTGACAGCAGGCATTGGCGGCAAAACCGCCCTGGACTGGGCCATGAAACAGAATTTTCGCTGTGGCTGCTGGCTGATGGAAAAACCGGAAGCAGCAATGAAAGCCATCACCCGCAATCTCGATCGAGAAATCTGGCGTGACCTGATGCAACGTTCCGGGATGCTGAGTCTGATGGATGCGCAGGCCCGTGATACATGGTACCGGTCACTGGAGTACAATAATTTTCCGGAAATCAGTGAAGCGAACATTATGAGCACATTTGAACAACTGCACCAGAATAAGGATGAGGTGTTTGAGCAGGGAGTGATTAACGTCTTCAGGGGACTGAGTTGGAATTATAAAACCAACTCTCCCTGTAAATTTGGAAGTAAAATCATTATCAACAATCTGGTGAGATGGGGCCGGTGGGGATTCATCTTATCACCGGACCACAGACTGACCGGGTTGCCGACTAGGAAAGGATGCAGCATCTCTTCAGTGGCAACCCCATTCCCGACAACCGGGAAAATATCATAATTCGTCTGGATTAGCATATCCGGTCTGTTCAGGGTAAAGAGCGCTATGAAGACGAGATGTTCATCATTAAATACTTTAAGAAGGGATCTGCACACATCACTTTCAAAAGGCTGGAACTGATTGACAGAATTAACGATATAATAGCCAAGCACTTTCTTTCTGTGCTCTCAGCCTGATCCCGAGTGTGATTCCCTTTCAATATCAAAAGGGACTGCGGGTACAAATGAGGGTACATTTTTAATCAAACTAAATAAATCATATCAATATCAATATGATAAATGAAATCTTCGATTCCGAGTCCGGCACCACTAATTCTTAAGAACCCGCCCACAAGGCGGGTTTTTGCTTTTGGATCTGACAATAACCTTCACGAAAAAAGTTTGCTTATAAAGTCTGGGGGAATTACTCTCGCCACGTTAACGAGAGTAATTTTATTGATACTAATCTCCTGATACTTTACCCCCGTCCAAACTCCAGCCGCTGCACATTCACCATCCCAGTCTTCTCAGCAGCACTGGCATCAATTTGTGTCACCCGCAGCGCATACTTTTCATCCAGCGCGTTTAACCAGTTCAGCAGGTCATTAAACACCACCGGATCTATCCAGACCTGAATATTCTCCCCACGCTCGGCTATCCGCTTGATGACTACCGAGTGCGCGGAAGCACTGTCACTGATAACCCACGATACCTGCGCAGGCGTTGTTGTGGCGGATTTTCGCGCCGCAATAATATCCGGCGCGGCGCTCCTCAGTCTGGTGTTCATCGCCACCAGTTGCTGCAATATTGTCTCCTGTTGTACTATCCGTTCGCTCAACGGCTGCCAGATGAGGACGTAATATCCGACGCTAAACAGGAACACCACCGCTGCCAGTAACATGCCCTTTTCACGCGGAGAACGCCCCGCCAGGTGTTGTGCCAGCCAGTGTTCGCCACGGCTTAACTGGCGTTCACGCCATTGCTGAAAATAGTGAATAAATTTATCGCGTAACATGTTATTTCCTCCGCAACGTTACGCCGCCGGAAACCGCATCACCCTCTTTCTGTAACGCGTCCTGTTGCACAACATAATCGGTTGCCAGTGCACTACGCAGTTTGTCGAAACTGGCAAAGTTCGCGGCCCGTAGCTGGAGGTGAAGTATCTGGCGTTTTTGATCAAAGGTAAAACCACGCATTTCGATGTCGGAAAGTGACGCTGATTTCAGGGTGCTGGCTATCGCTGACAACTCGGCGAGCAGCCGGGTATCGTCGGCCTGTGGGCGATATTTTTTCAGCGCCATCGTCACCTGAGAGCGTAAATTCACAATCCGCTTCTGCTCCGGGAACAACGTTAAGAACTGTTCCTCCGCCTGGGTGCGGCTTTGCGCCACCTGTTCGCTGACGCTCCATAACGTCACGCCCCGCTCCACTGCCAGCGCAACCAGAATCAGCAATATCGGCAGAATCATCACCCGCCAGCGCGCCCACTGTTTTCGGTAGCTGACGCGAGGCTGCCACGGCCCTGTCAGCAGGTTCCCTTCCGGTTCGCCATAAGTGGTAATGGCGGGCAGAGCTGTAACGGTCAGGCGTTCAGCGTCTGCGCCAGCCCATGCTGATAGCTTTTCCGGTGCAATGCCGACTACGGTTAGCGAAAGCGGTAAATCCTGCTCATTGAGCTGGGCGCGGAACATGACCGGAGCCAGCGCCCGCCCGGCGCTCCATCCCCGGCATTCATCGATGCGGCAGATAACCCGTTGTGCATCGCCAGCCATAAACCCACAAGGAATGGACATCCAGTCCGGCGCGACGGTAGCGCGGGTGATGCCGTTTTCCTGCAACCACTGCGCAATGTTGCGCATATGCTGTTGGTGAATCACTGCTACGGTTGCCAGTTGCTGGTCGATTTTCAACGGGGCGAAATGCAGTTCATCGATATCCTGGTTCAGCTCTTCTTCCAGTAAGGCGGGCAGAATAGTCGGTATCTGCTTGCGGGCGACAACAGGCAGTTCAACCTGCCAGACGCTGATCCATTCGCCGGGAATGTAGAGTCGAATCGCATCAGTTTGCAGCCATTGCTGGAGCTGTTCGTTAGCAACGTCAGACCAGATACCGTGCTCCACATCGGGTGTACGGCGCTGCCAATGGATGGGATCAGCGGCGCAAAGCGGGAAAAAAATCTCAAGGATGGAACTCACTCACTTTCTCCTGTCTGATGCCAGAGAACCGAAAAGTGTTGTGGGCCCATGCGGACAATTAACGAGTTCATCGTCAGTTCAATCTCATTCACGGTGATATCTGAACGCAGCCAGAAGTAATTGCTGTCCACGCTCAGGACGGTTTTTAGCTGTTTTTTAGTACGCTCATCGACGTCAGCAAGTAGCGGCTGTGCAAGAAACTGATCGACATCTTCCCAGCCCTTCGCCGGACGTTGTTGTAATAACGCCCGCGCCTGAACAGGGCTTAACCACGGGTCAAACAGCGCCTCAAGAATCACACTTTGCGTGACGTCTAAAGTATTAATGTTGATTTGCTGGCGGGTCATCGGCAGCGCACAGACCAGCGGTTTCAGTTTTTGATAAAGCCCGGCGTCCATTCCCTGCACCACGCGCATCTCGCTGATATCGGCCAGCGGTTGATTGGCGGCGTAGAAAGGCACCGAGCGGGCGAGATATTCGCTGTCTTCACGGCCCAGACGCGTCTGCACGCTGCGGTCCTCGTCAATAAACTCCCACAGGCTTTCGGCTATCAGTTCGGCCCGATAAGCAGGCACATCCAGGCGCGTGATCAGGGCAATCAGTTGTTGTACCGCGAGCGGACGCGACGCCGTTGTGGGCTGAGCGAGGGCATTCAGGTTAAAGCAGGCCTGTGCGTCACGCAGAGTGACGGCGATTTGCCCCTGCGGCAGTGGGAAAAAACGAGGGCCGGAAGCCCACGGCTGTTCCAGATGCACGCGCTTTTCATTTTTCAGGCTCAGACTGAGCGCGCTCAGCGCCAGGCTTTCTGCACTGGCGCTGTACCACAGCGCCTGCTGGTACTCCTGCTGGCTGCGCGTTCTTCCCAGTTGCTGCTGCATCCGCCCGGAAAGCGTGATGGTTACCAGCATCATAACTGCCAGCAATACCAGCACCACGACCAGTGCCATTCCGCGTTTTGGTGGTGAGGTGATCATGATTATTGCGGCCCGCGTAACAACCAGATGCGTTCAATCTCGCCCCATTGCGGCGAATGCAGGGTCATGCGTACCGCCACAGGGATCGCCTGTACTGACGACCAGCTCTCCTGCCAGCGCGTGCCGTCGTAGAACTGCAAACGGAGCGAATCGGCCGGAATCAACTTTTGCATTGTCGGCTTCACGCTGCCTGCGGCATCGGTCAGCGGCCAGGCTAACCGTTCGAGATAACCGTCATGAATGCGGTAACCGACGGTGAGCAGATTACTGCGCGGCAGACGCATCAACGGGTTAACCACACCGCCGCGCACAAAACGCATTCCTTCACTCTCAGACGCCAGCACGCCAGCGCCAGCCAGTAACGCTGGTTCACGCTGGCCCTGATCGCCTCTTACCGGACGCGGCATCATTTGGGTCAGATCGTGGGTCAGAAAACTCATCGTTTGCTGCATGAGGTTTAGTTTTTGATCGTGTCCGGCGACGGCGCTATTCACGCGCGTGACGCCGTTAGTCACCTGCTGCGCCATCAGTGCCAGCGAGGCAAAAATGGCAATTGCCACCAACATTTCCAGTAACGTGAAACCAGCGCGAGTCCTTCTCACTGTTGGCCTCCCACGGCGCTAAACCAGGCGCGTCGTGACTGAATCACCGACGAAAAGTCTTCGTGAAGGCTGACTTCAATATCCACCGCCTGGAGCAGCGCGTTGCCTGTACTCAGCGGTGTGGTTCGCCAGTACCAGCGGCTTCCTGCCATATCGCTCTCGCCCTGCTGCCTGACCGCCCGCTGCTCGCGGGTCATCAGGTAGAGCAGCGCGGTCTGGTTTTCAGCCACCCAGCCCGCTACCGTTTTTTCCTCAAGAATTTGCTGATTACTCAGCGCACCGCTGGCAATCTGTAACACCGCCGTGGCAGCCAGCGCAAAAATCGCCAGCGCGAGCATCACTTCCAGCAAGGTAAATCCGCGCTTCATGGCATCCTCTCATCACATTGATTGAGGGATAACGCGCCATCGTGTGCCAGCTTTACCGCCCAACATGCGTTTTGCGCCGCCGAGTAGAAGCGCAGCGTAAACGGCGTGGCGGGTTCAAAAGGCGAAAAACGGATCTGCGGCGTCTTCTTTTTCGCCTCTTTTTGCAGCTCAAGTTCAATATCGTGCAGCGTCAGTCGACGACGTTGCAGCTCCAGCGCATATTCCTTCTGCCAGATATCACTTCCGGGTTGTAACAGCATCTGCACCTGTTTCGGCACCGTAACCTGTGCCGATAACCGGGTCGAGGAAACGGGCGACCACTGCCCCTGACGACGCTGCATAAACTGGTAGCCAGGCGGGTCGATTAGCACACCGAGTGTTTTCCCTTCGATCACTGCCCTGTCCTTAAACTGCGCAAAGCGAGTCAGAAAATCCTGCGCCGCTTTTTTCGCGGGCGATTCAGAATCGGTCGCAAAAGTCTGTACCACGCCCGCACTGGCAAGGCCGATAAGAAAAATCACCAGCATGATTTCCAGAAGTGTGAATCCGCGTTCAGGCACTGCTTACTGAAACTCCTGCAAATTCCAGTTACCGATATCTGCGCCAGCGCCTTCCCCGTTTTCCTGACCATCCGCCCCCAGGGTATAAACATCAAACAGCCCTTTTTCACCCGGACTGAGATACTGATAATCATTGCCCCACGGATCCTTTGGCAGTCGTTTAATGTATCCACCAGTACGGTAGTTGCGGGAGTCCGCCATATTGGCTGGCTGCTGGATCAGCGCCTCAAGCCCCTGTTCTGTGGTCGGATAACGCCCGTTATCCAGTCGGTACATATCCAGTGCGTTTTCCAGCGCCACGATATCGCTGATGGCTTTTTGCCGATCGGCTTTCTCTTTGTTGCCCAACAGGTTAGGCACCACCAGACTTGCCAGGACGCCAAGAATAACAATCACCACCATCACTTCCAGCAGGGTAAAACCTGCCCGTGGTTTTTGTGTGCGGGATAACGAATTCATGTGATAACTCCGTAAATTACATTCCAACCATATTATTCAGTTGCAGCATCGGCTCGAGGATGGCGATGACAATAAACAGCACCACGCCCGCCATCATCACCACCAGCGCCGGTTCAAACAGCCCTAACGCCAGCCCCACCTGGGTATCAAATTCCCGTTCCTGGTTGACTGCGGCCTGCTCAAGCATGGTTTCCAGTTCGCCGCTCTGTTCGCCGGAGGCGATCATGTACAGCATCATCGGCGGGAACAGGCGCAACTCCGCCAGCGCGGCGCGCAGACTGCTTCCTTCGCGGACGCGATCTGCCGCCAGCAGTAGTTGTTGTTCGACATAGCGATTTGCCGACACGGCGGCAGCAGTCTGAATACCTTCCAGTAGCGGAACACTGCTGGCGGTGAGGATGCTTAAGGTGCGGGAAAAACGCGCCGTATTCAGCCCGCGCGCAACACGCCCTGTCACGGGCAGACGCAGCACGGTTTTATCCCAGCGCAGGCGCATAGTAGGATTTTTAAGTAGCCGTTGCCCCAGCACCAGAAGCGCCAGCAATCCCGCCAGCCAGTAAACGCCGCTGGCCTGTAACGCGTCGCTCATGGCAATAAGCGTGCGGGTTGAGGCGGGTAGCGCGTGTCCGAGATGATCAAACTGTTCGATGATTTTCGGCACCACTGCCGTCAGCAAAATAGTGACTACGCCCGTTGCCACCACCAGCAGAACCAGCGGATAGAGCATGGCCTGCAATAGACGTGATTTCAGGCGCTGTCGCTGTTCGGTGTAATCTGCCAGGCGATTAAGCACCACGTCGAGATGCCCGGATTTTTCTCCGGCAGCAACCATCGAACAAAACAGAGAATCAAAGACGCGGGGATGTTCGCGCAGGCTGTCCGACAGGGTGTAACCTTCCTGAATCCGGCTGCGCAGCGCCATTCCGAGGCTTTTTACATGCAGTTTTTCACTTTGCTCACTGACCGCCTGTAAGCAGGTTTCCAGCGGCATTGCTGCCTGTACCAGCGTTGCCAGTTGGCGCGTGAACAGCGCAAGATCTGCCGCCGCCACGCGACGATGTGCGTGCCGCCGACGCTGCAACATCCCCCCTGACGAAGTATTCATCCGGGCTTCAATATGCACGGGGATAAGCTCTTTACCGCGCAACAACTGGCGGGCATGACGCGCGGAATCCGCCTCAATCATACCTTTGGTTTTGCGACCATTACGCTCCAGCGCCTGATAGTAAAACAGTGCCATTACGCCTCCATGGTTACCCGCAGAACTTCATCGAGAGAGGTTTCTCCGGCGAGCACTTTCTCAATGCCGTTGCTGCGGATACCCGCAGAGTGTTGTCGGACATAACGTTCCAGCTCCAGCTCCCCGGCCTGACGGTGGATCAAATCACGCAATGTGGCATCCACCACGATCAGCTCATGGATGGCAGTCCGTCCGCGAAAACCTTTGTGATTACAGGCGGGACAGCCCTGTGGATGGTACAGAGTGACGGTACGGGCGTCGGTAATTCCCAGCAGGCGTTTTTCTTCGTCAGTGGCTGGTGCGGGCTGGCGGCAGTCGGGACACAGCGTGCGAACCAGTCGCTGCGCCATCACGCCCGTCAGACTGGAAGAGAGCAGGAAAGGCTCCACGCCCATATCCTGCAAACGTGTGATCGCCCCCACCGCTGTGTTGGTATGCAGCGTGGAAAGGACCAGGTGTCCGGTAAGTGAAGCCTGGACGGCGATTTCTGCGGTTTCGGTATCGCGAATTTCACCGACCATCACCACATCCGGGTCCTGACGCAAAATCGCGCGCAGCCCACGGGCAAAGGTCATGCCGACGCGGGTGTTAACCTGCGTCTGACCGATCCCTTCAATCATGTATTCGATGGGATCTTCAACCGTGAGAATGTTGCGCGAATGGTTGTTCAGCTCCTGCAATCCGGCGTACAGCGTGGTGCTTTTGCCGGAACCCGTCGGCCCCGTCACCAGAAAGATGCCGTGCGGTTTGTGTAACAGCTGGCGCAACTGCGCGGTCAGTTGCTGGCTAAGCCCCAGACGCTCCAGCGTCAGGCGGGCCTGGTTTTTGTCCAGCAGTCGCAGCACCACGCGCTCGCCCCAGGCAGAAGGCATGGTGGAGACACGCACGTCAATCGCCCGGCCGCCCAGCAACAGCGCAATACGTCCATCCTGCGGCACGCGCTTTTCGGCAATGTCCAGCCGCGCCATCACCTTGATACGCGACACCAGCAGCGAGGCCAGTTTGCGCCCCGGACGCAGCATTTCATGTAATGTGCCGTCAACACGAAAACGGATCACCAGACTCTTTTCAAACGTCTCAATGTGGATATCCGAAGCGCCTTCTTTGATTGCCTCTGCCAGCATGGCGTTGATCAGTTTGATGATCGGCGCATCGTCGTCGCTTTCCAGCAGATCTTCCGTTTCCGGCAGTTCTTCCGCGAGGGTAAAAAAGTCCTCGGCAGAACCGAGATCTTCCATCAGCTGGCGAGCCTCGGAAGAGTCCCGCTGCCAGACCGCATTCAGCCGCTGTTCAAATTCGGCCTCGTCGATTTGCCGCAGCGTAAAGGGCGCGTTCAGCCCCCGCTGCAGCTCCTGCAAAACAGAGAGCGACAACGGATGAACATGGAGGATCTCCAGCGACGCTTCGCACCATGCCACCAGGCTAAACCGACGGCTGAAACTGTAGGGCAGACGCACGGTGTTAGCGGTGGTTTCCTGTGCTACAGGCACCATTAACGCGTTCTCCCGGCATTAAGGAACGCACGAACTTCCGGCGGTAGAGCCTGATTTTGCGCTGGCAGTACCGGCTGCGCGGTGTGCGGCATCAGGCTTAAACCTTGCTCATCACGATAGATCTGTTCGGCGCGCATATAGTTATATTTGCGCTGCGACACGCCGTCTGCCGCCATACCGTCACGCAGAATGGTCGGACGGATAAACACCATCAGGTTACGTTTTTCTTTTTTATCCGCCGTCGATTTAAACAGGTTACCAATCAATGGGATATCGCCAAGCAGCGGCACTTTCGCCACGCTTTCTCCCGCCTGGTCGTCCATCAGACCGCCAAGCACAATCAGCTCACCATCGTTAGCCAGCACGGTGGTTTTCAGTTTGCGCTCACCAAACACCACGTCGAGGCTGGTCTGTCCTTCCACCTTCGAGACTTCCTGCTCAATCACCATCTGTACCGCGTTACCTTCGTTAATCTGCGGCGTGACTTTCAGCATGATGCCGACTTTTTTCCTTTCTACTGTATTGAAAGGATTGCTGTTATTGGAGCCAACGGTAGAGCCGGTTAATACCGGAACGTCCTGGCCCACCATGAAGAAGGCTTCCTGGTTGTCCAGCGTGGTGATGCTCGGCGTGGAGAGCACGTTAGAGCTGGAGTCGTTTTTAACCGCCTGCACCAGCGCCATCCAGTCGCCTTTCACCACACCAACCGCCGTACCGCTAAAGCCGGAAAGAAGCTGGGCGAGTGTGGAGAGATCGCCGTTGGTATCCGGATTAATGGTGGTAGCGCCGTTTTCACTGATCACCGTCGAGCCTTTCTGCGGTTTCGCCTGAGAAATGGCTGCCCCCAGCGTACCGATAGGGATCTGCGTACCATTAGCAAACTGCATTAATCCGGCATCTTTCGACGCCCACTGCACGCCGAAGTTGATATTGCTACCTTCGGCAACTTCCACGATCAACGCCTCGACGTGCACCTGAGCACGGCGAATATCCAGTTGTTCAATCACGCTTTGCAGCGACTGCATGATGTCCTGCGGTGCGGTTACAATCAGGGCATTACTGTGTTTGCTGGCGGCGATGGATACAATCTCACGCCCGCTACCGACCGTGCCTTCCGCCTCTTCTTTAGCCGCCGTGAGCGTGCCGCTGACCTGCTTCAGCACATCGACCAGATCTTCGGCTTTGCTGTATTTGAGATAGAACACCTGGCTGTTGCCGCTGCGTTCCATTTCTGAGTCCAGCCGACGGATCAGGCGGCGCATTTTGTCCCGCGTGGCCGGGTCACCACTGACAATCACACTGTTGGTGCGTTCGTCGGCGACAATTTGAGATTTCAGCGTCGCAGGCTGGTTCTCGCCGCTGTTTTTCGTCAGGCTTTCCAGCACGCGGGCGATTTCCGAAGCCGAGGCGTTATCCAGCGGGATCACCTCTTCGGTGCGATTACCCGCGTGATCCACGCGCTGGATCACTTCTGTCAGGCGCTCCACAACGGAGGCGCGTCCGGTGAGCATAATCACGTTGGAGGGATCGTAATTAACAACATTGCCTGAGCCTGCGCTGTCGATCATCTGGCGCAGAATCGGTGCCAGCTCGCGTACCGACACATTACGTACCGGCACTACTTTGGTGACCATTTCATCGCCCGCGTAGTTGTCGCTGCCTTCACCGACCAGCGGCAGCGGCTCGACTTTCGCAGCGCTGGATTTCACCACCTTCAGCACGTCGTTTTCCATCGGTACGACGGCATACCCCTGTGCTTCCAGCAGGTTAAGGAATAGCTGGTAATACTGGCGTTCATTGAGCGGGGTCATGGTGCGAATACTCACTTTCCCCTGTACGCCCGGCCCCATAATGATGGTTTTATTAAGGTTAGCGCCGACGGTTTCGATGAACGATTTCAGGTCGGTATCTTTAAAATTAGCGGTGAAAGTGGCTTCTTCCGCCCAGACCGGTGAACTACATAATGCCGCTGCCAGCACCAGCGGCAGTAAACGCTTTTTTGTTTTGAGGCCAGTTGTCTTCTTACGCCAGACCGACAACGTAATATCACGCCAAAACACGATGAATGATTCTCCTGGATTAAATGCGGTTAGCGCAGCGCGATGGAAATGTCGTGGCGCGCACCCTTGCGTAAAACCGTAAGTTGAATGGAATCCATTGAAGGTAACTGCCGCATCAGAGCAATCATTGCTCGTGGATCAGTGAAATCCTGCTGATTTAGCGCAATGGCGATATCGCCTTCCTTGAAACCGCTGGCATCGAACAGAGAACGATCTGCCCCCGGCTTCACTGCATAACCGACAATCCCCTCCTTACGCACAGGCGTAAGCTGGATATAGTTAAAAATTTTCTGCGGATCTTTCGCCAGTGCCTGACGCACGGCAGTCGGGATCTCAACTGGCGCACTGGCAGCAGGCTCAGCAACAGCTTGCTTTGCTTCGTCACTGACAGCTTTTTTGTTGGTCACGGCAACGGTGGAACGCTCCTCTTCAGCCAGACTCAGGCGCTCTATTTTTCCCTGATAGCGCAGCATCACATGGTCGCGATTGATTTCCTCAATCACTGCGTTGTGCGAGCCAAGCGTTTCACCCTGCAAATAGACCTGCTGTTTACCGCCTTCTTCAATAACCGCGCCGGGTCTGGCACCAAAGGCGATCCCGCGCAGCACCACATTAAGACGCGTTTCTGCCACAGGCACAGGTTCGGGTTGTTTTACCGGCGTGGCGACGGGCTGATATTTGCCAAACCAGTTTTGCTGGCTGATTAATTGCACGTCATTTTTATCGAACGTTTTTGCATCCGCACGGGGCGGTTTATTCGCCGATGGGGAAACAGCCGTATATTCCGCAGAAAAGGAGAAATAGCGCCAGAGTGAATACGCCATTTTTGCAGAAATAATAAGCAGCATCAGCCAGAACATCCCGCGTGCAATTTTGCGCAGATGCTCTTTGTCTGTATGAAGAGATTGTCTCTGGTTAAGAGTGTGACGAATTTTTGTCAGCCATTGAATGAGATAAATTCGTGCGTCACGAAAAACAACCCGCGCCAATTTATATCTACCCGACGTTATGCTTTGACTATTCCACAGGTGGTACGATCCAGTTTCCGCTGATACTGGTTACCTGTACGTGTATCATTAATCGTTATGCTGTAATTAATTCCCTCAGTGAGCATTAATTTCACTGTTGGGTCAGTGCACATTTGTCGTTGATAGCTGGTTAAAAAGGCGTCAGGCGTCTGCGTGGTCTGAGTCCCCGCTTCGCTGATAATGGTCATTTTTACCGTCGTGCCGCTACTTTGTGCCAGCACTAAGGTATATCCCGCAGATTTAATCGGCAGGTTTTGGCTGATATTTTGCGCCTGTTTTTTCGCCAGTAAACTGGCATTTTCATTATGGCTGGCACAGCCACTTAATAATCCTGTAACGCTCAACAATAGCGATATTAATACCCTCCCTGGCATTTGTTTTATCGACATGGTAAATAATCTCTAAGGTTATTAATAAGAGTTAAAATGTCACTTTGATAATGACGTTGTTATCATTAAAACAATGCCTGTAGATAAATTGTTGCTATACCGCCCAGACTTAAACACGGTCCAAAAGGCAGTGTGGTTGATCCTCTTTTTGTAATAACGGCATATATCAGGCCGCAGCATGAGGCGATTAAAGCAACATTGGGTAGCGACAACGGCCCCACCCAACTACCTAACGCAGCGAACAATAATACATCGCCCATGCCTAATGCTTCTTTACGCAGAACTATTCCGGCTATCCAGCGCAGAGAGTAAAAAGTGATAAACCCCACCAGGACGCCGGTGACTGCATCTTGTAGCGTGAGCGGGCTCTGCTGCGCCCATGCCGCAATTAGTCCCGTCCACAATACGCCCTGAGTAAAAACATCGGGCAGCCATTGGTGATCGAGGTCGATGATGCTCGCGGCAATCAGCCAGGCGGATAATATCATCACCGCCAGCGCCCATCCACTTTCCGGCCAGACCAGACTCGCCAGCAAAAAAGCGAGTGCCGTCAATAACTCCACCAGCGGATAACGCTTGCTGATTTTCGCCTGACAGTCGCGGCAGCGCCCTTTGAGCATCAACCAGGAGAGCAGCGGAATATTGTCACGAACGCGGATAGTCTGCTGACAATGTGGGCAGTGCGAACGCGGTAGCGCAAGGCTTATTTTTGACTGCGCACTCGGCATTTCACCATGAAACTCCGCCATTTGTTGGCGCAGCATGATGGGGTAACGCCAAATCACCACATTCAAAAAACTGCCGATGATCAATCCTCCGACGGTAGCCAGTATGGGCATCGCCACGGGGTATTGCTGAAAAACATCAAAAAGCATGGTTAAAGGTTGTTTGTTGTAACTTGCCGGATGCGGGCCTGCAGGTGTATGCCATATGGCTTTCCTCCAGGCCCGATAAGCTGGCGCAACCCGGTGCGCCTTATTTCATGCCGGATGCGGCGTGAACGCCTTATCCGGGTTATTCAGCAGGCATCGAATACTCGGTAACCTTGTTAATGGTTTCCGGCCCTTGCTTCGGTTTCGGCAGATTGAGTGACGCCAGCGTGTTGTACGCCGACTGGCTCACACCGCCTTCGAAGCTCATCTCCGTCGCTCCCGGCAACTGGTAAGCATTCGCGCCCGGATTCCATTTCTTAAAGAACTCCGAAAGATCCGTCTGGGCGACCCAGGAGGCACACAGCATCAGCGTGTCCGCTGCGTTACCGTTGGATTCAGCACAGTAATTCTTGCCGCCAAACTTGTCATTGCTGACCTCATCGCCGCGTGCTTTACGATGCATCAACTGGAACAGGTTCCAGCCTTTCATCCCTTCACGCTCGCTGTAAAACTCTGGCAGAGGAGTGCCATCTGGATACCATTTCTTGATATCAAAGTTTTTCTCTGCCCATTCCTTCAGCTGCGCGTACATCAGCAGACGGTCACCCGCACCGCCGCGTGCCCATGCCTGACCGTTGCTCTCCTCCAGATATTCCGGCGCAACGGTAATATCGTCAGCGACACGGTTCATCTTGCCGAGATAACGATCCTGCATGTACAGCGCCAGCACGTTGTTAGCGACTTCAGTTGCACCCGGTACAGTCAGCGGCGTTTCTGCGGCGTTGTGCCCTACTTCGTGCCAGATCAACCAGTCGTTCAGCGGCGTCGTCGGCAGCGTGGTGCTGTTCGTCGAGAAGCTGCTGTTCATTACCGGATAACCCGAGTGCGCATCACCGATGGAGATCTGCACATCGTTTGTGAAACGATGTTTATGTCCCGTCAATGCTTTATAGGTAAACATCCGGTGCTTACCGCTCGTTTCATCACGACCGTAGAAGTCATTCATCGAGCTGGCAAAGGTGTCCAGATCGTTAGCGAATTGCTTCAGTCCGCCAGTGTAATTGCTGGCATTCAGGTTCTTCTTCGGTGTGGTATAGACGAAAGCGTCTGATTCCAGCTCACCCAGCGGAGCCGGTGAGTTCAGATCGTTTTTCCATGCGCCGTCTTTATAGAACGGTGCTTTTACCACGCCAGTAAAGGTGAAGCTGGCAGATTCATTGGTAGAGCTATTGCCCTTGATATAAATCAGGCCACCGTAAGGCACCTTGAACTTCACCGTACCGCTAGCGTCCAGAGAGTACGTTTTAGTCACTCTTGGCGGACGGTTCAGCGCAACTTCATGCTTCTCACGTCCGGTCAGGTCGTCAGCCAGCGCCACGGTGACGGTCACAGGAACGTTCGCATTGGACTTAATGGTGACCTCTTTCTGAGCCGGTGCCCACAGGCCAGTTGACTGCATGTTACCTGCAAACCATTTGGTCGGATTCGAGTACAGGCTGATGGTTTCAGTAACGTTCTGTCCCTCTTCCGATACTGCTCCCGGATACTTCTCGACATCAACTTTGATGTTCAGATCCCACCAGGAACGGCCCAGCATCAGGCGTGTCAGCGGTTTTTCCATATAGTTGAGCGGGTAGCTCGGGTTCATCATGCCCGCTTTGCTGCTACCGTCACCGTAAATCATCTTGTTATCGACCAGCGATTTTTTCAGATCTGCAGAACACTTGGTGCCGCCTGCATAGGCATCATTGGCGTAGCAGTTCAGGAACTCGGTGAACGTTTTAAAGCCCAGCTCGTCATTTTTGCCTTCTTCATAACGATAGCTCGTATCGTTCCACAGCCAGACCGACATGTTCTGGTACAGACGTTCCAGATCGACGCAGCTCAGACGCTCACCTTTGCGACCATTGGTCCGGAAGTAGAGCTCATGCTGATACAGACGCTGAATGTTGGTGCCTAAATCCGCAGCCTGCACCATCGCTTTTGCAGTGTCGGCGTTAAGGCTTAGTTGCGTATACTGTGGAACATACATGCCACCAGTAACCGGAACCCCCGTGCCAGGACGATATTCCAGGCAGTTGACCTCATAGTGATATGCCGGATTAGTACACTCTTTCAGCCCCGGGAACGCGGCGAAAATTTTCTCCTTCGCAGCCTTCAGAGAATCCTCTGTTTTATGATCGGCCTCATCAATAAAGGCATAACGCGTTTCCTGTTTGCCATCTACATCTTCCAGCCAGCTGGCAACTTCCAGCTTCGGTTTGTCATCAGGTTTGTTTTCTACCTGATATTTCCACTTAACTTCCCCTGTCTTACTATCGATGGTGTACGGCAGCGCACCATCTACGGCAGGATAACGTTCATAGACCCAAATGCCCGTTGCGCGCTGCTGACGAACGCGGTTCGGATACCCTTGCGGATCGTTATTTACTACCGACTTGTTAAGCGCCATCGACAAACCTGCGGCATCAAGCAGACGTACAAAGCCAGATGCGCTCTCTTCCTTAAGATTGCTCATCACGTTTTCCATGATCAGCACCGATCCACCTTTGTTCAGATAGGCGATCAGATCGGTCACATCCTGCTGAGTCAGCTTCGGTTTGCTGGTATCTGCACGCAGCGGGATTGCATAAGGATCGTTACCCACCTGAGTCACATATTCAAAGCCGTTAAGGATCAGCAGCGGCATTTCCTGCGGATCGAGATCGCCATAGCTACTTAAATGCTCAACAGAGATGCCCGCAAAATCCGGATGGAAGTCGAACGCAGCGCTGTTTCCTGTAACCTGACCATGACGTTTAAAATAGACAGTATCCAGGTTGGTGCCTACGGTCATGCTGGCTTTCGCGTCCGGCGTCCATTTATCGTCGGACAGATAGCGCAGCACGTTCTCCATGAAGTTCTTCATGTCATCCGGGTCGCTGTTGAGCGTACACTGCCCATCTTTATTAACGCCCCCGTTCCAGCTGTAACCGTTCGGGCAACGCAAAATGCTGTTGTAGTGTGGGTTACCGATAACCATCAGTTTGCCCTCACCGACTTGCCCCAGCGAAATAAACGGCAGGTTGAAAGTGGCGGTATCGCGCGTAACGTTTTCCGGCTCAACAAGAGAAGGCGCTTCCGTAATGTACGCCAGCTCATTTTTATCCCAGGCGCGTTTTTCGCCAAACGCCAGCCAGTAGTTTTTATCATTACGCGCCATCAGAATCGGGAAGGCCGCGTTGGAGATATTCACCACCGCCTGACCGCGCGCATTACCCGTGCTGCCATAGAAGTTGGTAGAGTCATGGAATACATGGAACTTACTGACAGATTTGTAGTTCGTATCCACGCCCCACAGCTTGTTGATAACGCCCTGAATCTGGCCGTCATTAACATTGCGCGTTGTCAGCGAGAACCAGCGAGCCTCGTTACAACCATCGGTTTTCGCACAAATCGCGGTATCGATCTCTTTGGCCTGACCCGTCTTAAACTGCTCGATAAATTCGTTAGGCAGATTAACGACTTGCTCACCTTCCCCCAGCGTCGCACCATTGGATAACGAGAGATTGATAATCTCGTTGATCACGTTGGGATATTCGGCAAAGACCTTGCGTACATCATCCGGAACAACACGGGTATTATTTTGCCCGGTCGTCGAATAGCGATGAATAAGCTGATCGATATTCGCCCCGCGAACTTCATCACCCAGTTCAGTCAGCGCAATGGTCGACTTATTGCCGCGCACTGAACCCAGTTCAAAGGTATCGATACCAAAGGAGATGGTTTCGCCCCAGCTAAAAGAAAATTCACCATTTTCCCCTGTCACGCCACGGCCTGAATTGGTGTAGTAGTTGACGCCAGCAACACCATATCCCTGGCTATCCACCAGGCGACCTTCTGAGAGAATGATTTCCGAAGGTTGATACTGATAAAACTGTTCCGCGTTAGCCGACACGAAGGAGGCGTTCAGATCCGGTTTTGTTCCCGGAGTCGTGACGGGGACTACCGGTGAAGTATGAGTGGATGGCGCTTTATCAGTCGCGGCATTGTTTTCCACCTCTTCATTGACCAGCTTTTTGAACTCTTCCGGTGCCAGATCGATTTGCTTATACAGCGAGTCGAAACGTTTACTCTCGATCACCGAGGAGAACTCCAGGCACACCTGTTCTGTATTCGCCGGGCAACTGTTCATGGAGGTGACCAGCGAGAGCGCATTGCTTTTCTTGTTGTCGGAACCCGCCAGTTCTTGCGCGTCCTCAAGACTAAACGACACTTTTTCAACCGCACGCAGGCTACGCGCAGCTTCTGACTGGGTGTCGAAGGTAGCAATTGTCGTGTTGTTCCCTGCCACACAGGTGACTTTGTCGCCTGGTGTAAAGGTAAAGCCATCGCTGGATTCATCATTACAGGTGATATCACCAGTTACCCGCAGGCTTCCGCCCAGGGTCAGATAACCCGTTTTCGTAGGAACAGGTTCTGGCTCCGGTTCTGGTGTTGGCTCAGGATCAGGTGTCGGTTCCGGCGTAGGTTCTGGGTCCGGCGTTGGCTCAGGCGTCGGCTCCGGGTTTGGTGTTGGATCAGGTTTCACTTCCGGCAAAGACCCTGTTCCAGAATCTACAGGCGGCGTATCGGAGGAAGATCCGGAGCCACCGCCATCACAACCGGCTAACAGGGTTGCACTCAAAATAGCCGCTAAAAGCGATTTCTTATATTTAAATTTCTTATTCATTAATAACGCAAGTGACAAAACAATGTTAAAAAATTCGTAACTGGGAGAAATAGTTTTATGCTTTATCTTCTTTAATAATTTCCTCCATTCTTAAGAAAACGACATCATTGATAGAAAACAGGTGAAATTTATAAGAATAACCCCTATTTGATGTCTGGCTGGCTATTTTTACGAAATTTCAACAAACAAAAAATTAACAACATTTCACAACGCAACTATATAAATTCGTTGGTAGTTTTAACGATTAAGATTGCAAAAGCAACAGATAGAACGGTGTTTGCTCATCAAGCGAACATAATTAATACAGACTTGTTTTGCGTGATAAAAAAAATAGATGTTCTCACGCTCTTAATTATTTAGCAGGTTATCTGAACACAAAACATTATTGCCGCATGGATAATAAAGCGAGAAATAATTTTCAATTAATAAGACAGAATAATGTAAATGAAGCCGGATGATATTAACGATCATCCGGCATTATTGATTTACGAGACCAACATTCCAGTAAACACATACGCCTGCAACAACGTGATAACGCCGATAACGCTGGCAAAAATCAGACTGTGCTTCACGGTGTAGCGGAATAGTTCAGATTCTCGGCCCACCATGCCCGTCGCGGCGCAGGCCACGGCGATAGATTGCGGGGAGATCATCTTGCCAGTTACGCCGCCGCTGGTATTTGCTGCCACCAGCAGAGTGTCAGAGACGTTGATTTGCTGCGCCGTGGTCGATTGCAGTGAACCAAACAGGGCGTTTGAAGAAGTGTCCGAGCCGGTAAGGAATACCCCCAGCCAGCCGAGGAACGGTGAGAAAAACGGGAACATCACGCCTGTACCTGCCAGTACCAGCGCCAGCGTGGTGGACATGCCGGAATAGTTGGTGACGAAGGCGAACGCCAGCACCATGCCAATCGACAATATCGGCCACTTCAGACTAATTAGCGTTTCGGCAAAGACGCCAATCCCTTTCTTGATGCCCACGCCGAGGATGAAGATAGAGATAATCGCCGCAATAAAAATAGCGGTGCCGCCAGCCGAGAGAGGGTCGAATTTAAACACCGCATCCATTGGCGTTGGTTGGGCGACAATGGGTGCCGCTTTCAACACTTGTTGATGCAAATGAGGGATCTGGAAATTAATCACCAGTGAATAAAACGCGCCGCCCGGAGCAAATAACGCTTTAAACGGCTTCATGGTCCAGATGGTGACCAGCACCGTTAAGATTAAAAACGGTGACCACGCACGAATGATTTGCCCCAGACTATATTCTGAAGGCACGGGACCGCCAGAAGATGGCTTATTTACCACCATCGCACCTGCGGATTGCCCCATGCTGATTGCCGTTTCGGTATTTTTCGGCCGCCAGACTTTAAGGAATAAAGCGAGTGAGACGATACTCACCAGCGCCGAAGTAATATCCGGCAGTTCCGGACCAATATAGTTAGAGGTAAAGAACTGAGTGACAGCAAAGCTTCCCCCAGCAACCAGCGCCGCTGGCCACGTCTCTTTCACCCCTTTCCAGCCGTCCATCATTGCTACCAGCCAGAACGGCACAAGAACCGACAGGAACGGTAACTGACGTCCCGCCATTGCGCCAATGTGGAACGGATCGATTCCCGTTACCTGACCGGCGACCAGAATCGGCACGCCCAACGCACCAAACGCCACTGGCGCAGTGTTGGCAATCAGACACAGCCCCGCCGCGTATAACGGTTTGAAGCCCAGGCCCACCAGCAGCGCACCGGTAATCGCCACCGGCGCACCAAAGCCAGCCGCTCCTTCCAGTAACGCACCAAAGGAGAAACCAATCAGTAACACCTGCAAACGCTGATCGTCGGTGATGGAGATAACCGAGCTGCGGATAATATCGAACTGACCGCTGGCAACGGTTAATTTATAGAGGAACACCGCCGCGACAATAATCCACGCAATAGGCCATAATCCATAAATAAAGCCATAGCCCGCAGCAGCAAAAGCCATATCAATCGGCATTTTAAAGGCGAATATCGCAATCAGGATAGATAAGATAAGGGTTATTGCTCCAGCGACATGTCCTTTCAGACGTAATACCGCGAGTGCAACGAAGAAGAATATTATCGGGATCAGGGCGACCAGAGCGGATAGCCCCAGTCCTCCCATCGGCATATACATTTGGGTCCAGGTAACCATATTGTTCAGTCTCTTATTATCTTTATATGCTTGATATACTTAAGGTTGTAATAAGCAAAAGAGGACTGAACTGTAAAATATAGGCGTTATACTTTACAGCAACAGTACGCCGCTAACGCAATTGCTACCTCTGGCATAACAAGTATATCGGGTAAGGGTTTCTGTTCCGCACACGCAGGCGCAGAGTATCGTTAAGATGTCCATATTGTTGTTTTAGGCCCGCTAGTAATGCGCTACGGGTATTTAATATTGTTAAACCCTGATAATCGCTCCGGTTATTTCCGGGATAAATGTACTACCGCAGTTACTATCATAGCCCCGACAATAAAACTTGCCGGGGCTTTTTTTGACGCTATTAATGACTTTCTTTTTCGCGTAAACGCCAGGCGTGTAATAACGGTTCGGTATAGCCGTTTGGCTGTTTCACGCCGAGGAAGATTAAATCGCTGGCAGCTTTAAAAGCACACGAGTTAGCGAAATTCCCCGCCATCGGACGATAAGCCGGATCGCCAGCGTTTTGCTGATCAACCACTTTCGCCATATTCTCCAGCGACGCCTGCACCTGTTCTTTGGTCAGAATACCGTGACGTAACCAGTTGGCGATATGCTGGCTGGAGATACGCAGCGTTGCGCGGTCTTCCATCAGCGCCACATTGTGAATATCCGGCACTTTTGAACAACCAATCCCCTGCTCCACCCAGCGCACCACGTACCCCAGAATCCCCTGCACGTTGTTATCCAGCTCTTGTTGGATCTCTTCCACCGACCAGTTAGCGTTTTCAGCCACCGGAATAGTCAGCAGATCGTCCAGCAGCGGTTCAAATTCAGCATTGAACTCGGTCTGGGCAATGTTGGCTTGCACGCTCTGTACGTTGGTTTGGTGGTAGTGCAGCGCATGGAGCGTAGCAGCGGTTGGTGACGGAACCCAGGCTGTGTTTGCCCCGGCACGCAGTTGGTCGCCCTTCTGGCTGTACATGTCTGCCATCAGGTCCGGCATTGCCCACATGCCTTTACCAATTTGCGCTTTACCGCGCAGCCCACAGAACAGACCGGAAAGCACGTTATTACGCTCGTAGGCTTTGATCCACGGCGTCGATTTCATCTGGTTTTTACGCAGCATCGGGCCAGCTTCCATCACCGAATGCATTTCATCGCCGGTACGGTCGAGGAAACCGGTATTGATGAACGCCACGCGATTGCGCGCCTGAGCGATACAGCTACGCAAGTTCAGCGAGGTCCGACGTTCTTCATCCATAATGCCCATTTTCAGGGTATTCGGTGCCATACCGAGCATTGTCTCAATGCGGGTAAACAGTTTGTTGGCGAACGCCACTTCCTGCGGACCGTGCATTTTCGGTTTCACAATATAGACGCTGCCAGTGCGCGAGTTTTTCTGCACTTTTAAATCATAGAGGGCGATCGCGCCAGTCATGACGCCATCAAGAATGCCTTCCGGGATTTCATTGCCTTCGCTGTCCCAAATCACAGGAATGGTCATCAAATGACCCACGTTGCGGATAAACAGCAGCGAGCGTCCGTGCAGAGAAATTTCAGAGCCATCGGCGGCGGTGTAATGACGATCGTCATTCAGTTTACGCACGATTTGTCGACCGTTTTTCTCCATTTTCTCTTGCAGAGTCCCCTGCATCAGGCCCAGCAGATTGCGGTACAGCAGGATTTTATCTTCCGCATCAACCGCCGCGACCGAATCTTCGCAGTCGAGAATGGTACTGATGGCCGCTTCGACGATAACATCGTTGATGTGCGCCGGATCGTCTTTGCCAATCCGCCCGTTGGCATCAATTTGCAGTTCAATATGCAGGCCGTTATTTTTCAGCAAAATGCAGGTCAGCGCAGCGGCATCGCCACGGTAACCGACAAACTGCGCCGGGGTACGTAACGTGGTTTCTTTACCATTTTTCAACTGGATGCGTAATTGTTTATCGACCACCTTAAACGCCACCACATCCTGATAGCTGCCATTTTCCAGCGGTAGAGATTCATCGAGGAAACGCCGAACCCAGGCGATAACCTGCTCACCGCGTTGCGGATCGTAGCCGCTGACCATCGCCCCTTCCTGCGGGATGATGTCGCTGCCGTATAACGCATCGTACAGTGAGCCCCAGCGAGCGTTCGCCGCGTTCAGCGCGTAGCGGGCGTTCATTGCCGGAACCACCAGCTGTGGCCCCGCCTGACTGGTGATTTCGCTGTCAATGCCCGTGGTTTCCACCGTCACGCGCTCCGGTTGCGGCACCAGGTAGCCCAGTTCACGCAGGAAAGATTTATAGGCCGCTTTATCTTTTACCGGCCCCGGATTGCTGCGATGCCACTCATCAAGCGCCGCCTGAATGCGATCGCGTTCTGCCAGCAACTGACGATTTTCTGGTGCCAGATCGTGAACGATTTCATCAAAATTGCGCCAGAACGCCGCAGCGTCCAGCCCTGTTCCCGGTAAAACTTCTTCATCCACAAAACGTTTAAAATTGGCGTCAATGCGTAAACGGCCCTGGGTTATGGTTTGACTCATTGTTTATCTCCTCGTTTTCGCTTATTTCGCCAACACCGCTGCTGCCGCTTTCGCGACCTGCGCATCCTGTGCTCCGGTTAAACCAGAAACGCCCACGGCACCAATAATTTGCCCATCAACAACAACCGGTACGCCACCTTCCAGCGACGTCAGTAACGGCGCAGTCACGAACGCGGTACGTCCGTTGTTCACCATCTCTTCATAGCCCTTAGTTTCACGACGCCCCAGCGCGGCGGTACGCGCTTTCTCCTGGGAGATGTAAGCCGCAATCGGCGCGCAATCGTCCATGCGACTTAACGCCAGCAGATGACCGCCGTCATCGGCAACAGCAATGGAAACAGACCAGTTATTTTTCTGCGCCTCTTCCTGACCTGCGGCAATAATTGCACTCGCCATTTGCTGGCTAAGAATGACTTTAGTTTTCATTTTTTTATTCCTTTTCAAGGGCTTGTTCTACAATTTCAATCCAGTGACGCACAGAGGTACGACCGGCGCTCGCCAGATGCGTCTGGCAACCAATGTTGGCGGTGACGATCATTTCCGGTTTGCCGCTTTCCAGCGCATTCATTTTGTTATCCCGCAGCTGGCGTGCCAGATCGGGATGCGTTAACGCATATGTTCCCGCTGAACCGCAGCACAGATGGCTGTCGGGAACGTCCGTTAAGGTAAATCCAAGACGAAGCAACACTTTTTCCACTTCGCCGTTCAGCTTTTGCGCATGTTGTAGGGTACACGGGCAGTGGAAGGCCAGTTTTTTATCGCCGCGAACTGCCAGTTTTTCCAGCGGTTCCTCGCGCAGAAGCTCGACTAAATCGACCGCCAGTTCACTGACTTGACGCGCTTTATCGGCATATAACGCATCGTTTTTCAGCATCTGCCCGTACTCTTTGACAAACGCGCCGCAACCGCTGGCGGTTTGCAAAATTGCCTCAGCACCTGCTTCAATCGCGGGCCACCAGGCATCAATATTATTGCGCGCCCGCGCCAGCCCTTTCTCCTGCGCATTAAGATGATAGTCCACCGCGCCACAACAGCCTGCTTCGTTAGCTGACATGACGCTGATCCCCAGACGATCCAGCACTCGCGCAGTTGCCGCGTTGGTGTTGGGCGAAAGCGTAGGCTGGGCGCAGCCTTCCAGCATTAAAACCCGACGCTTATGGCGCAGCGGCGGACGCGGTTTAGCTTTCACCGTTTCAGCAGGCAGTTTTGCTCTGACCTGTTCCGGTAAAAACGGTCGCAGCACCAGCCCTACCTGCGTCAGCGCACGGAAGACCGCCGGACGCGGCACTACCTGGCGCAATCCTTCGCGCAGTATTCGCTCCGGCAGTGGGCGTTTTACTTTCTGCTCGACAATATCACGCCCGATATCCAGCAAATTGTGATAGCGCACACCAGAAGGACAGGTGGTTTCACAATTGCGGCAAGTGAGGCAGCGATCGAGATGCTCCTGTGTTTTAAGCGTGACTTCGTTGCCTTCCAGCACCTGTTTAATCAGATAGATGCGCCCGCGCGGCCCGTCCAGTTCATCGCCCAGAAGCTGATAGGTTGGGCAGGTTGCGGTACAAAATCCGCAGTGAACACAGGCGCGCAGGATGCTGTCGGCTTCCAGCGCCCGCGCGTTCTGCCGCATCTCTTCAGTTAATTGGGTTTGCATAGCCTGCTCCTCAAAGTTCCGCGTACATGCGACCGGGGTTAAACACGCCGCAAGGGTCGAGCTGCTGTTTAAGCTGCTGGTGATAGCGGAATAAAGGAGCCGGTAGCGGGGCAAAGCCACCCTCTCCGGCACTAAAGCGGGTCGCATGACCGCCAGCGTTGCGGGCGATGCGATGGATTTGATTGTCATCGGCTGTCGATTTCAGCCAGCGTAACGCCCCGCCCCAGTCGATCAGTTGCTCGCCGGGTAAATCCATCATCGGCGCATCACTGGGTAATGAAATGCGCCATAAGGTACCTGGTAACGAGAAGAACGGCAGTTGTTGTTCACGCAATTGCTGCCAGAACTGACCCGCAACCTCTTCGCCCCCCAGCAGTTCACGCGCCGCTTTTACCGATCCTTCGCCGCCCTCAAGGCGGATCCACAACGCATTGTCGAAGTAACATAAGCCACTAATAGGTAGCGGCTGGAGTTGCCACTGGGCGATTTCGTTCATGGCTTCTTGCAGGCTGATTTCCCGACGCAGGCTCAGGGAGGCGCGCGGTCGCGGTAACACTTTCATCGAGATTTCAGTGAGCACGCCAAGACAACCGTAGCTTCCGGCCATTAACCGTGAGAGATCGTATCCGGCAACGTTTTTCATCACTTCGCCACCAAAACGCAGATGTTTTCCAGCGCCGGTAATGATGCGCGTGCCGAGGACAAAATCGCGGACCGAACCGCTCCACGGGCGACGCGGCCCCGCCAGCCCGCAGGCGACCATCCCACCCCAGGTGGCTTCTTCACCATAATGCGGCGGCTCGCAGGGAAGCATTTGCCCGGCGCTCTCCAGCGCCGCTTCAATCGCCACCAGCGGCGTTCCGGCACGCGCGGTTATCACCAGCTCGGTCGGGTCGTAATTAACAATGCCGCGATGACAACGCACATCCAGCGTTTGCCCGGTGACAGGGCGACCTAAAAAGGCTTTGCTATTGCTGCCCTGAATCACCAGCGGCGTTTTATCGCTAATTGCCTGATTCACCTGCTCCAGCAGCGCCTGGCTGTAATCACACTCGCGTAGCATCAGAAACGCTCCAGTTCAGGGAAAGGTAAATGACCGTGATGCACATGCATGGCACCAAATTCAGCACAGCGGTGTAGCGTGGGAATGTTTTTCCCAGGGTTCAGCAAACCATCGGGGTCAAACGCCGCCTTGACCGCATGGAAGGTCGTGATTTCATCGCTGTTGAACTGGGCGCACATTTGATTGATTTTTTCTCGCCCGATGCCATGTTCCCCACTGATGCTGCCGCCAACTTCAACGCAGAGTTCGAGGATCTTCCCACCCAGCTCTTCCGCGCGGGCAAATTCACCGGGTTCGTTGGCATCGAAAAGGATTAACGGGTGCATGTTGCCATCTCCGGCATGAAAGACGTTGGCAACACGTAAATCATATTGCTGCGATAAACGGGCAATGCCTTCCAGTACGCCAGGCAGGGCGCGACGCGGGATGGTGCCATCCATGCAGTAGTAATCCGGGGAGATACGTCCTACCGCCGGGAACGCATTTTTGCGACCGGCCCAGAAACGTACGCGCTCTGCTTCGTCCTGTGCCAGACGGACGTCAGTCGCGCCCGCTTTCAACAAGATGTCGTTAACCCGCTCGCAGTCTTCCTGTACGTCAGACTCCACGCCGTCCAGCTCGCATAACAAAATTGCTTCGGCGTCGACGGGATAACCGGCATGAATAAAATCTTCCGCCGCGCGGATCGACAGGTTATCCATCATCTCCAGCCCGCCGGGGATAATGCCATTGGCGATGATGTCACCAACTGCAAGTCCGGCTTTTTCTACCGAGTCAAAGCTGGCTAACAGAACCCGCGCCACGGGCGGCTTCGGCAGCAGTTTTACCGTCACTTCGGTGGTCACGCCGAGCATACCTTCCGATCCGGTGAACAGCGCCAGCAGGTCAAAACCAGGTGAATCCAGCGCGTCCGATCCCAGCGTCAGCGCCTCGCCGTCCAGCGTTTGCACTTCAATTTTCAGCAGGTTATGTACGGTCAGACCATATTTCAGGCAGTGGACGCCGCCGGCATTTTCTGCCACGTTGCCGCCAATGGAACAGGCGATTTGTGAGGAAGGGTCCGGTGCGTAGTAGAGATTATGCGGTGCAACGGCCTGGGAGATCGCCAGGTTACGCACGCCTGGCTGCACGCGCGCGCGGCGACCAACGGGGTTAATGTCGAGGATCTCTTTAAAGCGCGCCATCACCAACAACACACCTTTTTCCAGCGGCAGCGCGCCACCAGAAAGCCCGGTGCCTGCACCACGGGTCACCACCGGTACACGCAGGCGATGGCAGACAGCAAGAATCGCTGTCACCTGTTCCATTTGCTTAGGCAGAACAACCAGTAATGGACGCGTGCGATACGCGCTCAACCCGTCACACTCGTAAGGAATGATCTCCTCATCGGTATGCATGATCTCAAGTCCAGGGACATGCTCACGCAGTGCCATCAGTACCGATGTGCGGTCGACATCGGGTAAAGCGCCATCAAGACGCTCTTCGTACAAGATGCTCATGAGTAGGCTTCGCTTTGTTGTGTTGTGTGGCAGCTGATTTTTGCGCGCTGCTTCTGTGAACAGTTATTAAGCGGGCTTTTCGTTTTCGTCTATCTCTTTAGCTACCGGTCAGACCATTTTTTTTCCAGCTCTGTGACCTTGCCTTGGTTAACTCAATGTTAAATTGATGTAACATAATCACTTACGTGATGTGCGTGTTTTGCGAGTTAAGAACAGAAAAATTGGTCCTACCTGTGCACGAGGTCCGGGAATGAAAGATGAACGTCGCCCTATTTGCGAAGTGGTTGCAGAGAGTATCGAACGGTTAATTATCGACGGCGTACTGAAGGTCGGTCAGCCACTTCCCTCGGAACGTCGACTGTGTGAAAAGCTCGGCTTCTCACGCTCCGCACTGCGTGAAGGGCTGACCGTGCTGCGCGGGCGCGGGATTATTGAGACGGCGCAGGGTCGCGATTCTCGTGTCGCACGGCTTAATCGGGTGCAGGACACCAGCCCGCTGATCCATCTGTTCAGTACGCAGCCGCGAACGCTGTACGATCTGCTCGACGTTCGCGCATTACTGGAGGGCGAATCGGCAAGGCTGGCGGCAACGCTGGGAACGCAGGCTGATTTTGTTGTGATAACCCGCTGTTATGAAAAAATGCTCGCCGCCAGTGAGAACAACAAAGAGATTTCGCTGATCGAACATGCGCAGTTGGATCACGCTTTCCATCTCGCCATTTGTCAGGCTTCTCACAATCAGGTGCTGGTGTTTACGCTGCAATCATTGACCGATCTGATGTTTAATTCAGTGTTTGCCAGCGTAAATAATCTCTACCATCGACCACAGCAAAAAAAGCAGATCGATCGCCAGCATGCGAGGATCTACAACGCGGTGTTGCAGCGGCTGCCGCACGTCGCCCAGCGCGCAGCACGCGATCATGTGCGGACCGTGAAAAAGAATCTCCACGATATCGAGCTGGAAGGCCACCATTTGATTCGCTCGGCGGTGCCGCTGGAGATGAACCTGAGTTAGCTGGTATTAAATCTGCTTTTCATACAATCGGTAACGCTTGTACGGCTCCGCCCCAATGCGTTCCAGCATGTTATTCATGCCTGTATTGGTTTCGAGGATCCATGACATCTCCAGCGCATCGATCTTCCGGCGGGCAAACGGATCGCGTAAGGCTTCAATCAATAACAGCGCAATCACCGGGCCGATGCGGCTGAACTGATACTCGTCGCGCACGCCCATCAGCGGTACTCGCGCAGTTCGCACACCGCTGACTTTCAAACGCCACAGCAATTTTGCCCAGCCGAAGGGAAAGAGCGATCCGTTCAGATCGGCAATCGCCTCGTTGATGTTCGGCAAGCCGACAATAAACGCGCAGGGTGCAGAATCAATCTCAGCGATATAGATCATATCGTCCGGCACCAGATATTTAAGTTGATCGCCCATGGTCGCGAATTCATGTTCGGTAAACGGCACAAATCCCCAGTTGTGCTGCCAGCCAGAGTTGAAAATCTCACGCAGGATCTGCATTTCTTCGGCAAACCGCTGACGATTGATGCAGCGAATGGTCACCTTTTTGCGCACCTGATCCATCAGTTTTTTTAGCGCCGGAGAGAAAGTGAGATCGGTTCGCTGCATCCACCACGCCAGTAAATCAATGCCTTTGTGATAACCCAGTTGTTCAATATGCGCGGCATACCACGGTTTGCCGTGTGGCATCATCGCACAGGGTGGTGTGTCAAAACCTTCAATCAGTAATCCGCTTTCCTGATTGATATTCAGGCTGAAAGGACCGCTGATCTTACTTGCACCTTGTGACTTCAACCACGCTTCCGCTGCGCCAAACAACGCGGCAAAAACCTGCGGATCATCAATGGCGTCAATCATGCCGCAATGACCGGTATCTTCACCGTAACGCTCACGGTGCAAGGTATCTATTTGCGCGGTAATACGCCCAACTATCTGCCCCGCTTTTTTTGCCACCCACGCCTGCCAGATGATATGGTCCGTCCCCGGATTTTTCGCAGACAAATGCTCGTTGCGTTCTATGAATAAAGGGGGTATCCAGTTTGGATCGTCGGGATAAAGTGATGACGGAAAAGCGATAAATGCCTTAAGGTCATTTTTATTAATTACTTTTTCAATTTTAATCATCAGCAGATCGCATTCCATATCTCTGTGGATAACAAATAATTAACGGTGAAAAACAGGTTGCAACAGCAACGAACGACACCTTAATAATCAACCCAATGAATACAAACAAAGAATAAATAGTATTTATTAATGATTATGATAAGGTTAGAGACTACACAGAAGCGCCTCAATGCCTTTTGTCGATTTAAGGCGACCGGACAAGGCTTCTTCTTAATATATTCATAAATTAAATATCATTCACAATAAAAACAAAAAACTTA
>NZ_CAOLGM010000053.1:0-28540 GCF_948475835.1 uncultured Escherichia sp.
TCATCAACCATGTCGCATTTGTTCAGGAACACGATGATGTACGGAACGCCTACCTGACGACCCAGCAGGATGTGCTCACGAGTCTGCGGCATCGGGCCGTCAGTCGCAGCAACTACCAGGATCGCGCCGTCCATCTGAGCAGCACCGGTGATCATGTTTTTAACATAGTCGGCGTGCCCCGGGCAGTCTACGTGTGCGTAGTGACGGGTCGGGGTGTCATATTCAACGTGAGAAGTGTTGATGGTGATACCACGAGCTTTTTCTTCCGGCGCGTTATCGATCTGGTCGAATGCACGAGCAGCACCGCCGTAGGTTTTAGCCAGTACGGTGGTGATTGCAGCGGTCAGAGTAGTTTTACCGTGGTCAACGTGGCCGATAGTACCAACGTTAACGTGCGGTTTTGTACGTTCAAATTTTTCTTTAGACACGGCTATATTCCTTACTATAGTGCTCTCCCCTTCAGGAGAGAGCACGGGACTTTGGTATTAACCCTTAGGCTTATTTACCACGGGCTTCAATTACGGCCTGAGCAACGTTACTCGGCGCTTCATCATACTTCAGGAATTCCATAGTGTATGATGCACGACCTTTGGTCAGAGAACGCAGCTGAGTTGCGTATCCGAACATTTCAGACAGCGGTACTTCAGCGTGGATCTTAACGCCAGTAACTTCAGATTCCTGACCTTTGAGCATACCACGACGACGGCTCAAGTCACCGATAACGTCACCGGTGTTCTCTTCCGGAGTTTCTACTTCAACCTTCATGATCGGCTCAAGCAGAACTGGTTTCGCTTTCTTAAAGCCTTCTTTAAAGGCGATAGAAGCAGCCAGTTTAAACGCCAGTTCAGAGGAGTCAACGTCATGGTAAGAACCGAAGTGCAGACGAATACCCATGTCTACTACCGGGTAGCCTGCCAGCGGACCTGCTTTCAGCTGTTCCTGGATACCTTTATCAACGGCCGGGATGTATTCGCCAGGGATTACACCACCTTTAATGTCGTTGATGAACTCGTAGCCTTTCGGGTTTGAACCCGGCTCCAGCGGGTACATGTCGATAACAACATGACCATACTGACCACGACCACCAGACTGTTTCGCGTGTTTACCTTCAACATCGGTAACTTTCTGGCGGATAGTTTCACGGTAAGCAACCTGCGGTTTACCTACGTTCGCTTCAACGTTGAATTCACGCTTCATACGGTCAACGATGATGTCGAGGTGCAGTTCGCCCATACCCGCGATAATGGTCTGGTTAGATTCTTCGTCAGTCCATACACGGAAAGACGGGTCTTCTTTAGCCAGACGGCCCAGAGCCAGACCCATTTTTTCCTGGTCAGCTTTGGTTTTCGGTTCAACTGCGATGGAGATTACCGGCTCAGGGAATTCCATACGTTCCAGAATGATCGGCGCATCCGGGTCACACAGGGTGTCACCAGTGGTTACGTCTTTCAGACCGATAGCAGCAGCGATGTCGCCCGCGCGAACTTCTTTGATCTCTTCACGTTTGTTAGCGTGCATCTGAACGATACGACCGAAACGCTCACGTGCAGCTTTCACGGAGTTCAGTACGGTATCACCAGAGTTAACCACACCGGAGTAAACACGGAAGAAGGTCAGGTTACCAACAAACGGGTCGGTAGCGATTTTGAACGCCAGTGCAGAGAACGGCTCGTCATCACTTGCGTGACGCTCAGCCGGAGTGTCTTTACCGTCGTCCAGGATACCGTTGATCGCAGGTACGTCAACCGGGGATGGCAGGTAATCAATTACCGCATCCAGCATCGCCTGAACACCTTTGTTCTTGAACGCAGAACCACAGGTTACCAGGATGATTTCGTTGTTCAGAACGCGCTGACGCAGAGCACCTTTGATTTCTGCTTCAGTCAGTTCTTCACCACCCAGGTATTTTTCCATCAGCTCTTCAGAAGCTTCAGCTGCGGATTCGATCAGGTTCTGGTGCCATTCGTTAGCCAGTTCAACCATGTCTGCCGGGATATCTTCGTATTCGAAGGTTACGCCCTGGTCAGCGTCGTTCCAGTTGATAGCTTTCATTTTCACCAGGTCAACAACACCGGTGAAATGTTCTTCAGCACCAATCGCCAGCTGCAGCGGAACCGGGTTCGCGCCCAGACGGGTTTTGATCTGGTTAACAACTTTCAGGAAGTTCGCACCCATGCGGTCCATTTTGTTAACGAACGCAATGCGCGGAACTTTATATTTGTTTGCCTGACGCCATACGGTTTCAGACTGCGGCTGAACACCACCAACTGCGCAGTAAACCATTACCGCACCATCGAGAACACGCATGGAACGTTCTACTTCGATTGTGAAGTCAACGTGCCCCGGGGTGTCGATGATGTTGATGCGATGCGGCTCATACTGCTTAGCCATACCAGACCAGAATGCAGTAGTCGCAGCGGAAGTGATGGTAATACCACGTTCCTGCTCCTGCTCCATCCAGTCCATGGTTGCAGCGCCGTCATGAACTTCACCGATTTTATGGTTTACACCGGTGTAGAACAGAATACGTTCGGTAGTAGTGGTTTTACCGGCGTCGATGTGCGCACTGATACCGATATTACGGTAGCGTGCGATGGGTGTTGTACGAGCCATTTGTTTCCTCGTTTATCTTTTAGGCGTTCAATTTAAGTAGCCCAAAGCGGGCTGCTTACTGGAAGCGCCCGCCTGGTGACTAAAACTCCGAAGGGATTACCAACGGTAGTGTGCGAACGCCTTGTTGGCTTCGGCCATACGGTGAACGTCTTCACGTTTCTTAACTGCAGTACCTTTGTTTTCTGCAGCATCAGAAAGTTCGTTCGCCAGGCGCAGAGCCATGGATTTATCACCGCGTTTACGAGCAGCTTCAACGATCCAACGCATTGCCAGAGCATTACGACGAACCGGACGGACTTCAACTGGTACCTGATAAGTAGAACCACCAACGCGGCGAGACTTAACTTCTACAGTCGGGCGCACGTTTTCGAGAGCTACTTCGAATGCTTCCAGTTCAGATTTACCAGAGCGCTGAGCCAGGGTCTCCAGCGCGCTGTATACGATAGATTCAGCAGTAGATTTTTTACCATCTACCATCAGGATATTTACAAATTTAGCCAGCAGTTCTGATCCGAACTTCGGATCCGGCAGAATTTTACGCTGACCAATGACGCGACGACGTGGCATGGAAATACTCCGTTGTTAATTCAGGATTGTCCAAAACTCTACGAGTTTAGTTTGACATTTAAGTTAAAACGTTTGGCCTTACTTAACGGAGAACCATTAAGCCTTAGGACGCTTCACGCCATACTTGGAACGAGCCTGCTTACGGTCTTTAACGCCGGAGCAGTCAAGCGCACCACGTACGGTGTGGTAACGAACACCCGGGAGGTCTTTAACACGACCGCCACGGATCAGGATCACGGAGTGCTCCTGCAGGTTGTGACCTTCACCACCGATGTAGGAAGTCACTTCGAAACCGTTAGTCAGACGAACACGGCATACTTTACGCAGCGCGGAGTTCGGTTTTTTAGGAGTGGTAGTATATACACGAGTACATACGCCACGTTTTTGCGGGCATGCTTCCAGCGCAGGCACGTTGCTTTTCGCAACTTTGCGAGCACGTGGTTTGCGTACCAGCTGGTTAACTGTTGCCATTAAATAGCTCCTGGTTTTAGCTTTTGCTTCGTAAACACGTAATAAAACGTCCTCACACAATATGAGGACGCCGAATTTTAGGGCGATGCCGAAAAGGTGTCAAGAAATATACAACGATCCCGCCATCACCAGGCCATCTGGCTGGAGTGCTTAACCGTAAGTCTGACGAAATCAGTATAGTCAATGGGAATGATGTCGTTCGAAATTTGACCAGTCAAACCGCGGGCAATAAGGTCTTCGTTCAGGGCATAGACCTTAATGGGGGCATTACGCAGACTTTCAAGGTAGCGGTTACCGTCAACTGCGGCAGTTACGCCATCTTGCAATAATAGCAGTTCGTCTCCTTCACTGAGCAGACGCAGCAGCGCAGCAAAATCCGTCAGCCAGGGTGAACGATGTAACGTGTGCAGCATAAACGCCTCAAAACCTCAAAATAACATCGTAGTTGGCGAGTTCGCGGCGTAAGGCATCTGCTTCGAGCGGCGTGGCTTCGACAACAAAGGGTGTCTGCGGATCTAACCCGCGTTCGCGCAGTGAAGCCGCACAAACCCAGCACTGTTCAATGTCGTACAGACCCAACAATTTAAAAGTGGCAATGTAATCACGCGCCAGCACTGCATCGGGCTTTTGTCCTGACAGCAGCTGAAAAACGCCATCAGCAATAAAGAAGACGGTCAGATCGTCAGTTAATGCGGAAGTTGCCAGTAAAGCATCTAAACCTTCCCGACCAGCAGCTGTACCATGAGGTGCAGTAGAAAAAACAAACGCAATTCGTTTCATCAGAACTGTACCACCCTGTCACAGGTCAGCGAGGCTTCCGCCAGCGCGCCAAGTCCGCTTAAGGTAAATCCCGGCTGAAGGTTTGACGAAGCCAGCCCCAGCCTTCCTGCTTCAGTTTCATCGACGATACCGCGGCGTAACGCTGCCGCTACGCAGATATTCAGCGCCACACCATGTTGCGCATTCAACTGTTGCCAGCCGCGCACAAGGTCAAATTCGTCACTTGCCGGTGAGGTCAATTGGTTAGCGTTATAGACCCCTTCCCGATAGAAAAAGACGCTGCTTAACTCATGGCCTTCTACTATCAGCGCCTGCGCAAACTGAAAAGCACTACTCGCCTGTTGCGTACCGTATGCTGGCCCGGTCACCACGATGGCAAAACGCATTACTTATCTTGCCCCTGGAAATCACCGCTTTTGAACTGGCGGATGTAGAGATAGACAGTGTGTTTGGAGATGTTCAGGCGGTCAGCAACCTGGTTGATCGCGTCTTTAATATCGAAGATCCCTTTCTCGTAGAGATTCAGCACGATCTGACGATTTTTGGCGTTATTAGAAACATTGCGATCGGCATTCACTTCTTCGATGGTGAACTCCAGCGTTTGGGTAACCAGATCTTCAACAGAAGAGGCAAAGTTGACGCTTGAACCGACATCCGGGGTTTCTGGCGGCACAAAAGTGCTCATAATCTGCGAGAAGGGAACATCAAGATTCATATTGATGCACAGCAGACCAATTACACGCTGTTCGCGGTTACGAATCGCGATAGTCAGGGACTTCATTAATACGCCGCTTTTGGCGCGAGTAAAGTAGCATTTAGAAACGCTGCTATCCGCTCCCGTCATATCGTGCAGCATACGTAGCGCCAGGTCAGTAATTGGCGAACCAATCTTCCGGCCTGTATGTTCACCGTTAGCAATGCGAATGGCTGAACATTTTAGATCCTGCAAAGAGTGCAAAACGATTTCACAGTGGGAGCCAATAAGCATCGCTAACCCGTCCACCACCGCTTCGTAGGATTTCAGAATATCAAAATCGGTCTGGTCGAAAGGACGTTGATCCAGTAAATCCAACTCACTGGTTTCGTTGGTTAAAAGCGACCTGGACATGAAAAAAAACACTCCTTTTCAGGAGCCTGTCGTTAACTTTTCAGGGCAGGCTCATTAATGATGCGGGTAACTAAATTAATACAGCGGAGGTTCCGCTTTCCAGCACTAATTATATCCGGCCTGTAATAAAAAAACCGCCGCCTGGTCAGGCGGCGGTTCTTAATGCTTATTTTTTAGCAGAATCTGCGGCTTTCGCATCAGCTTCCGGCTTTGCATCAGCCTTCGGCGCTGGTTTCACATCCAGCAGCTCTACGTCAAACACCAGGGTAGAATTCGGTGGGATCCCCGGAACACCCGCTTTGCCGTAAGCCAGTTCTGGTGGAATAACCAGTTTGATCTTACCGCCTTTCTTGATGTTCTTCAGACCTTCTGTCCAACCCGGGATAACACCGTCCAGACGGAAAGAAAGCGGTTCACCACGGGTGTAAGAGTTGTCGAACTCTTTACCGTCGATCAGCGTACCTTTGTAGTTCACTACAACAGTATCGCTGTCTTTCGGTGCTTCGCCTTTACCGGCTTCGACTACCTGATAAACCAGACCAGTTGAAGAGGTTTTCACACCTTTCTCTTTGGCAAATTTCTCGCGGTACTCTTTACCTTTTGCTTCGTTATCAGCCGCGTCTTTTTCCATCTTCGCCTGAGCAGAAGACTTCACGCGAGCTTCGAATGCTTGCAGAGTCTGTTCGATCTCTTGGTCGGAGAGTTTGCTCTTATCAGCAAATGCATCCTGAACACCAGCGATCAGCTGATCTTTATCCAGTTTGATGCCCAGTTTTTCTTGTTCTTTTAGAGAGTTTTCCATGTAACGACCCAGCGAGGCACCCAGTGCATAAGCTGATTTCTGATCGTCATTTTTGAACGCTGCTTTGCTGTCAGCAGTTGTAGCAGGTTTTGCAGCTTCAGCAGCAAAAGTGATTGGTGCATGCAGGGCAACGGCCATTGTGGTCGCCAGCAGCGTTACTTTAAACAGTGATTTCATCCATATCTCCAGGATCGGGGCATCTCACCCCAGGGTTAACTATTATCAGAAGGGTACTATAAAGCGTTGTCGAACAAATCTACATACAGACACGCCCTATTATCATCTATTTTCAGACTCTTTTTGTTTAAATTAGTTTCGATGACCGCGAAATGAGTGCTGTCTCGGGCAGCAAAGTTAAGTAGAATCCGCGGCGACCATTCGACAAAAGAGGTGAATCATGCAGGATTTATCATTGGAAACACGCCTGGCAGAGCTGGAGAGCCGACTGGCTTTTCAGGAAATCACCATTGAAGAACTGAACGTCACGGTGACCGCTCATGAAATGGAGATGGCGAAACTGCGCGATCATCTGCGTCTGCTGACTGAGAAGTTAAAAGCCAGCCAGCCGTCGAACATCGCGTCGCAGGCTGAAGAAACGCCACCGCCGCATTATTGAGGCGAAAAAAAAGCGGGGAATCCCCGCTTTTTTGTCACCTTTTCGGTATTAGTGGCAACCACAACCGCCGTTGCCTTTACCGCCACAGCAGCCTTCGCCACCGTGTTCATGACCGTGATCGTGGCCATGACCGCCGCAGCAACCGTCGTGGTCGTGATCGTGGTGGTGATCGTGCGCGCCGTGAACGTGGCCATGAGCCAGTTCTTCTTCGGTCGCTTCGCGAATCGCCACAACTTCAACGTTGAATTTCAGGTTCTGACCGGCCAGCATGTGGTTACCATCAACCACGACGTGATCGTCTTCAACCGCAGTGATTTCAACCGGTACCGGACCCTGGTCAGTTTCAGCCAGGAAACGCATACCTACCTGCAGTTCATCAACGCCCATAAATACGTCTTTAGGAACACGTTGCACCAGGTTTTCGTCGTACTGACCGTAAGCGTCGTTCGCGCCAACAGCGACATCAAATTTGTCGCCAACTTCATGACCTTCCAGCGCCGTTTCCAGGCCAGAGATCAGGGAACCGTGACCATGCAGGTAGTCCAGCGGCGCACTCACCGGAGACTCATCAACCAACACACCGTCTTCTGTACGTACCTGATAGGCCAGGCTGACCACCAGGTCTTTTGCTACTTTCATGATATCTCCTGAGCATGGGAAGAATAGTGGCGCAGATTGTAGCGGAATTCTGCAGCCGTGTACTCACTAGCTTAAAAAAACTCGGCGCATATCGCTAGTCCGGATGAAAAATCCCGATCACTTGCTCATCTTTGCGAACGTGATCGCGGGCTTCTTTGTCTGCTTCTCGCATCTGATGTCCGCACTTAACGCATTCAACAATATCAATATTATTTTCGCGCCACATCGCCATTGAATCCTGTGCCTGACAGGCCGGGCATTTTGCGCCCGCAATAAAACGTTTTCGGATTGCCATCTTTACCCTCTACTCAAATTCATCCCAGCCGTCCAGCTGGCGTCGTTCTTGTTGCATTTCACGCTGGAAAATCTCTTCCAGTTCGCGTCGGGCTTCCCTGGCGCGAGAAATTTGTACGGTATCAGCATGCATCGGGATTAACTCCCGCAGCATTCGCATATCCAGGCGGCGAAAATGCAGTTGCGCCCGCTGTGCCTGATGCGGATGCATGCCAAGCGTGACCAGCGTCTTGCGCCCCAGCTCTAACGCACTGGAGAATGTTTCACGGGAAAACTGCGTCACCCCTGCCTGTAATAACTCATGCGCTTCCACACGTCCGCGCGCTCGCGCAAGAATATGCAAATGCGGAAAGTGCTGCTGGCATATTTCCACCAGCTTCATGGTGTCTTCCGGCTCGTTACAGGTAATGACGATAGACTCAGCGGCCTCTGCACCCGCAGAACGTAAAAGATCGACCTGCGTGGCGTCGCCGTAATAAACTTTGTAGCCATATTTACGCATCAGGTTAACGGCGCTGATATCCCGCTCCAGCACGGTAATGCGCATTTTATTTGCCATCAGCAAACGACCAATCACCTGACCAAAACGCCCGAAGCCCACGACAATGACCTGGGGTTTATCATCGTTGACCCACGGTTTTTCGTCTTCTTCTTCCGGTCCGTTAAACTGGCGGGATAGCCATTTATCCACCAGCTTCATCAGCAACGGCGTGGTCATCATGGAAAGCGTCACCGTCACCAGCAACAGCGCCATCTGGTCGCCCTGGAATAAACGTTGTGAAGAAGCGGTAGAAAAGAGGACAAAGGCAAACTCACCGCCCTGACTCAACACGCCAGCAAACTGCATCCGCTCTGAGCTACGCACGCCATACAATCGCGCCAGCAGATACAGCACGAGAATTTTCACCGCCACCAGCACAACCACGCTTATCACTACCCACAACAGATGGGTATAAAGCACCCCGAGGTTGAGCGACATGCCGACAGAGATAAAGAACAAACCGAGCAGCAAGCCTTTGAAGGGATCGATAGCCGTTTCCAGTTCATGGCGATATTCACTTTCCGCCAGCAGCACGCCCGCAATAAATGTACCGAGCGCCATCGACAGCCCCAGCGCATCCATAAACAATGCGGAACCCAACACCAGCAGCAGCGTCGCGGCGGTGAACACTTCCCGCACGCCAGAAGCTGCAATAAAGCGGAATACCGGACGCAGTAAATAGCGCCCGCCAATCAGCATGCCGACAAACGCCAGCACCTTCATGCCGATCTTCATCCAGTCGAAATGTTCGTCTGCCGAACCCGCCAACAACGGCACTAACGCCAGTGCCGGGATCACCGCCAGATCCTGAAACAGCAGAACCGAAAACCCGAGCTGCCCGGATTCGCTGCGATTCATCCCTTTCTCACGCATCAATTGCAACGCCATTGCAGTTGAAGACATCGCAAGGCCAATGCCACCGACAACCGCCGCCTGCCAGGCGAAATCCGTCAGCATCAATAATCCCGCCAGCAACGCCGCGCTTAACAGCACCTGTGCCGCGCCTACGCCAAAAATCGAACGCCGCAGTTGCCAAAGTTTGGAGGGATTCAACTCAAGACCGATGATAAACATCAGGAATACCACGCCGAGTTCCGAAAAGTGGAGGATCTCATCGACGTCGCTAATAAACCCCAGCCCCCATGGACCAATTGCAATTCCTGCCAGCAAATATCCCAACACAGCGCCAATACCCAGCCGCGATGCCAGCGGCACCGCAGCCACCGCCGCGAAGAGAAACAGCACTCCTGCGAGTAAAAAATCGGAACCTTCCATCAGCGGCCTCCTGGAGACAGCGGATTTGCCAGCCAGTCACCGTAGGCTCTGGCGTGACTCGCCAGCTCCTGTGCGCTTTGCCGTCTCGCCCAGTAAATAATGATGGGACTTAACCAATGCATCCGGCACATGCCCGCCGCCAGTTCAAAGGGACGCAGAACATCGCTCATCGGGTAGCGATTCAATGCGTCATAACGGTAAGCACTTTCCGGCTCGCCGGTGGTAATCACGCTACGCCAGTACTTTCCCGCCAGTTGGTTTCCTCCCGGCCCGCTGGCAAAACCACGACTTAATACCCGGTCCAGCCACTCTTTCAGTAGCGCCGGGCAGCTATAGGTATAAAGAGGATGCTGAAAGACAATCACCTCGTGCTCGCGCAGTAATGCCTGCTCACGGGGGATATCAATAAAAAAATCGGGATAGTGCGCATAAAGGTCGTGCACGGTAACATTGCTGAGCTGCGTGGCCGGTTTAAGCAGTACCCGGTTTGCCACCGAGTCCTGAGATTCCGGATGGGCATACAGCAGCAAAACTTTCGCTGGCTGAGACATCATCCCCCTCCCGGTATGGTTTTTGTGTATAGTCGCTGTTTTGGGCTACCATTGCGCCCGGTGCGGCAGCTCGCCCATACATTACATTATCATAATGATAAGTTAACATAGTCTGAACATACGGCGCCTTATGATTGTTTTCTCCTCGTTACAAATTCGTCGCGGCGTGCGCGTCCTGCTGGATAATGCCACCGCCACCATCAACCCTGGGCAGAAAGTCGGCCTGGTGGGTAAAAACGGCTGTGGTAAATCTACCCTGCTGGCATTGCTGAAAAATGAAATCAGCGCCGACGGCGGCAGCTACACCTTTCCGGGAAGCTGGCAACTGGCGTGGGTGAATCAGGAAACGCCGGCGTTACCGCAAGCGGCGCTGGAATATGTCATTGACGGCGACCGTGAATATCGTCAACTAGAAGCGCAGCTACACGACGCCAACGAACGTAACGACGGGCACGCCATTGCGACCATTCATGGCAAGCTGGATGCTATTGACGCATGGAGTATTCGCTCCCGTGCCGCCAGCCTGCTGCACGGCCTCGGTTTCAGCAATGAACAACTGGAGCGCCCGGTAAGTGATTTCTCCGGTGGCTGGCGTATGCGTCTTAACCTTGCCCAGGCGCTGATTTGCCGTTCAGACTTGCTGCTGCTAGACGAACCGACTAACCACCTCGATCTCGATGCCGTTATCTGGCTGGAAAAATGGTTGAAGAGCTATCAGGGCACGCTGATCCTGATCTCTCACGACCGCGACTTCCTCGATCCGATCGTTGATAAAATTATTCATATCGAACAACAAAGCATGTTCGAGTACACCGGCAACTACAGTTCGTTTGAAGTACAGCGCGCCACCCGTCTGGCGCAGCAACAAGCGATGTATGAAAGCCAGCAGGAACGCGTAGCGCATCTGCAAAGTTATATCGACCGTTTCCGTGCCAAAGCCACCAAAGCGAAGCAGGCCCAGAGCCGCATTAAGATGCTCGAGCGTATGGAGCTGATTGCCCCCGCGCACGTCGACAACCCGTTCCGCTTTAGCTTCCGCGCGCCGGAAAGCCTGCCAAATCCGTTACTGAAGATGGAAAAAGTCAGCGCGGGCTATGGCGATCGCATTATTCTCGACTCGATTAAACTGAACCTGGTGCCCGGCTCGCGCATTGGTCTGTTAGGCCGCAACGGCGCGGGTAAATCGACATTAATCAAACTGTTAGCCGGTGAACTTGCGCCAGTCAGCGGTGAAATTGGTCTGGCGAAAGGGATCAAGCTCGGCTACTTCGCCCAGCATCAACTTGAATACCTGCGCGCCGACGAATCACCTATTCAACATCTGGCACGTTTAGCGCCGCAGGAGCTGGAACAAAAACTGCGTGACTACCTCGGCGGCTTTGGTTTCCAGGGCGATAAAGTAACCGAAGAAACGCGCCGCTTCTCAGGTGGGGAAAAAGCCCGCCTGGTGCTGGCATTAATTGTCTGGCAGCGTCCGAATCTGCTGCTGCTCGACGAACCGACTAACCACCTTGACCTCGACATGCGTCAGGCACTCACCGAAGCATTAATCGAGTTTGAAGGCGCGCTGGTTGTCGTTTCGCACGACCGTCATTTGCTGCGTTCCACCACTGACGATCTCTACCTGGTTCACGATCGTAAAGTCGAACCGTTCGACGGCGATCTGGAAGATTATCAACAGTGGTTGAGCGACGTACAAAAGCAGGAAAACCAGACCGACGAAGCGCCAAAAGAGAACGCGAACAGCGCCCAGGCACGTAAAGATCAGAAGCGTCGGGAAGCGGAGCTGCGTGCGCAAACCCAGCCGCTGCGTAAAGAGATTGCCCGTCTGGAAAAAGAGATGGAGAAGCTGAACGCGCAACTGGCGCAGGCGGAAGAGAAACTCGGCGACAGCGAACTGTATGACCAGAGCCGTAAAGCGGAGTTGACCGCCTGCCTGCAACAGCAAGCCAGCGCCAAATCCGGCCTGGAAGAGTGCGAAATGGCGTGGCTGGAAGCCCAGGAGCAGCTTGAGCAGATGCTGCTGGAAGGCCAAAGCAACTGATGGCGCAGATAACGACGACCGATGCCAATGAATTTAGCAGCAGTGCTGAATTCACCCCTATGCGCGGCTTTAGCAATTGTCATCTACAAACTATGCTGCCGCGTTTGTTTCGTCGTCAGGTGAAATTCACCCCGTACTGGCAGCGGCTGGAGTTGCCCGACGGCGATTTTGTCGATCTCGCGTGGAGTGAAGACCCCGCACAGGCGAAACATAAACCGCGTTTAGTGGTGTTTCACGGGCTGGAAGGCAGTCTCAATAGCCCTTACGCCCACGGTCTGGTTGAGGCGGCGCAAAAGCGCGGCTGGCTGGGCGTGGTGATGCATTTTCGCGGATGCAGCGGTGAACCAAACCGTATGCACCGCATTTACCATTCGGGCGAAACCGAAGACGCCAGTTGGTTTTTACGCTGGCTGCAACGCGAATTTGGTCATGCGCCAACGGCTGCCGTCGGCTATTCGCTCGGCGGTAATATGCTGGCCTGTTTGCTGGCAAAGGAAGGCAATGATCTCCCGGTTGATGCGGCGGTGATTGTCTCTGCGCCGTTTATGCTGGAAGCCTGTAGCTATCATATGGAAAAGGGCTTTTCCCGCGTTTATCAGCGTTACTTGCTGAACCTGTTAAAAGCCAATGCCGCGCGCAAGCTGGCAGCCTACCCCGGAACGCTGCCGATTAATCTCGCGCAGTTAAAATCGGTACGTCGCATCCGTGAATTTGACGATCTCATCACCGCCAGAATTCACGGCTACGCCGACGCTATCGACTATTATCGTCAGTGTAGCGCCATGCCGATGCTGAACCGGATCGCCAAACCGACGCTGATTATTCACGCCAAAGACGATCCGTTTATGGATCATCAGGTGATCCCGAAACCGGAAAGTCTCCCCCCGCAGGTGGAGTATCAACTGACTGAACATGGCGGTCATGTTGGCTTTATTGGCGGTACATTACTTCATCCGCAAATGTGGCTGGAGTCACGCATTCCTGACTGGTTAACAACGTATCTGGAGGCGAAATCATGTTGATTCCGTGGCAAGACCTCTCCCCCGAAACGCTGGAAAATTTAATTGAAAGCTTTGTGTTACGTGAAGGCACCGATTATGGTGAACATGAGCGTACACTTGAACAGAAAGTCGCCGACGTCAAACGCCAGCTACAGTGCGGAGAAGCGGTGCTGGTATGGGCGGAGCTGCACGAAACGGTCAATATTATGCCGCGCAGTCAGTTTCGCGAATAACCTGCAACCGTCGGCGGACGAGATAATAATGATAGCTAAGTCATGGAGTTACTATGTCTGCCAAACATCCGGTCATTGCGGTAACAGGATCCAGCGGCGCGGGGACCACCACCACCAGCCTCGCGTTTCGTAAAATATTCGCGCAGTTAAATCTGCATGCAGCTGAGGTGGAAGGCGACAGTTTTCACCGTTACACCCGCCCGGAAATGGACATGGCGATCCGCAAAGCGCGCGACGCCGGGCGGCATATCAGCTACTTCGGCCCCGAAGCGAACGACTTCGGCCTGCTGGAACAAACCTTCATTGAATACGGTCAGAGCGGCAAAGGGAAATCTCGCAAATATCTGCATACCTACGACGAAGCCGTACCCTGGAATCAGGTACCGGGGACATTCACCCCCTGGCAACCTTTACCGGAACCCACTGATGTACTGTTTTATGAAGGTTTACACGGCGGCGTAGTCACGCCACAGCATAACGTTGCGCAGCATGTGGACTTACTGGTCGGCGTGGTGCCTATCGTTAACCTTGAGTGGATTCAAAAACTGATCCGCGACACCAGCGAGCGCGGGCACTCACGAGAAGCAGTGATGGACTCAGTAGTGCGTTCAATGGAAGACTATATCAACTACATCACACCGCAGTTTTCCCGCACCCATCTTAACTTCCAGCGCGTTCCCACCGTCGACACTTCAAACCCGTTCGCGGCAAAAGGTATCCCGTCGCTCGATGAAAGCTTTGTGGTGATCCATTTTCGTAATCTGGAAGGGATCGATTTCCCCTGGCTGCTGGCGATGTTGCAAGGCTCATTCATTTCCCACATCAATACGTTAGTGGTACCGGGCGGCAAAATGGGTCTGGCAATGGAATTAATTATGCTGCCGCTGGTGCAACGATTGATGGAAGGAAAGAAAATCGAGTAACTCTGCTATTACGCCGGATAAAATACTATCCGGCTTCACAACGGGATAGTTAAATCACGCGGCAACCACTTCATACGAGTGAGTAATATTCACCGCTTTTTCCAGCATCAACGCCACTGAACAATATTTCTCAGCAGAGAGATCAACCGCACGCGCAACCGCTGCGTCTTTCAGGTCGCGACCGGTGACGATAAAATGCAGATTAATGTGCGTAAACAGGCGTGGTGCCTCTTCGCGGCGTTCAGAGGTCAATTTTACTTCACAATCGACCACATCCTGACGCCCTTTTTGCAGGATAGAAACCACATCGATGGCACTGCAACCCCCCGCCGCCATCAACACCATTTCCATCGGACTTGGTGCTTTATCGCCTGAGTTGCCGTCCATTAAAATCTGATGACCAGAGGCGGATTCGCCCAGAAAAGTTAACCCTTCGACCCACTTCACTCGCGCTTGCATTTTTGCTACTCCACTGCGTCAATTTTCCTGACAGAGTACGCGTACTAACCAAATCGCGCAACGGAAGGCGACCTGGGTCATGCTGAAGCGAGACACCAGGAGACACAAAGCGAAAGCTATGCTAAAACAGTCAGGATGCTACAGTAATACATTGATGTACTGCATGTATGCAAAGGACGTCACATTACCGTGCAGTACAGTTGATAGCCCCTTCCCAGGTAGCGGGAAGCATATTTCGGCAATCCAGAGACAGCGGCGTTATCTGGCTCTGGAGAAAGCTTATAACAGAGGATAACCGCGCATGGTGCTTGGCAAACCGCAAACAGACCCGACTCTCGAATGGTTCTTGTCTCATTGCCACATTCATAAGTACCCATCCAAGAGCACGCTTATTCACCAGGGTGAAAAAGCGGAAACGCTGTACTACATCGTTAAAGGCTCTGTGGCAGTGCTGATCAAAGACGAAGAGGGTAAAGAAATGATCCTCTCCTATCTGAATCAGGGTGATTTTATTGGCGAACTGGGCCTGTTTGAAGAGGGCCAGGAACGTAGCGCATGGGTACGTGCGAAAACCGCCTGTGAAGTGGCTGAAATTTCGTACAAAAAATTTCGCCAATTGATTCAGGTAAACCCGGACATTCTGATGCGTCTGTCTGCACAGATGGCGCGTCGTCTGCAAGTCACTTCAGAGAAAGTGGGCAACCTGGCGTTCCTCGACGTGACGGGCCGCATTGCACAGACTCTGCTGAACCTGGCAAAACAACCAGATGCTATGACTCACCCGGACGGTATGCAAATCAAAATTACCCGTCAGGAAATCGGTCAGATTGTCGGCTGTTCTCGTGAAACCGTGGGACGCATTCTGAAGATGCTGGAAGATCAGAACCTGATCTCCGCACACGGTAAAACCATCGTCGTTTACGGCACTCGTTAATCCCGTCGGAGTGGCGCGTTACCTGGTAGCGCGCCATTTTGTTTCCCCCGATGTGGCGCAGACTGATTTATCACCCCGATATCAACTATGCACTTCGACAAACGCTGGTGCTATGTTTGCCCGTGGCCGTTGGGTTAATGCTTGGCGAATTACGATTCGGTCTGCTCTTCTCTCTCGTTCCTGCCTGTTGCAATATTGCGGGCCTTGATACGCCTCATAAACGTTTTTTCAAACGCTTAATCATTGGTGCGTCGCTGTTTGCCACCTGTAGCTTACTGACACAGCTGCTACTGGCAAAAGATGTTCCCCTGCCCTTTTTGCTGACCGGATTAACGCTGGTACTTGGCGTCACTGCTGAGTTGGGGCCATTGCACGCAAAATTGCTTCCCGCATCGCTGCTGGCAGCCATTTTTACCCTCAGTCTGGCGGGATACATGCCGGTCTGGGAACCGTTGCTCATCTATGCGTTGGGCACTCTCTGGTACGGATTGTTTAACTGGTTTTGGTTCTGGATCTGGCGCGAACAACCGCTGCGCGAGTCACTAAGTCTGCTGTACCGTGAACTGGCAGATTATTGTGAAGCCAAATACAGCCTGCTTACCCAGCACACCGACCCTGAAAAAGCGCTGCCGCCGCTGCTGGTGCGCCAGCAAAAAGCGGTCGATCTAATTACCCAGTGCTATCAGCAAATGCATATGCTTTCCGCGCAAAATAATACTGACTACAAGCGGATGCTGCGTATTTTCCAGGAGGCGCTGGATTTACAGGAACATATTTCGGTCAGTTTGCATCAGCCGGAAGAGGTGCAAAAGCTGGTCGAGCGTAGCCATGCGGAAGAAGTTATCCGCTGGAATGCGCAAACCGTCGCCGCTCGCCTGCGCGTGCTGGCTGATGACATTCTTTACCATCGCCTGCCAACGCGTTTTACGATGGAAAAGCAAATTGGCGCACTGGAAAAAATCGCCCGCCAGCATCCGGATAATCCGGTTGGGCAATTCTGCTACTGGCATTTCAGCCGCATCGCCCGCGTGCTGCGCACCCAAAAACCGCTCTATGCCCGTGACTTACTGGCCGATAAACAGCGGCGAATGCCATTACTTCCGGCGCTGAAAAGTTATCTGTCACTAAAGTCTCCGGCGCTACGCAATGCCGGACGACTCAGTGTGATGTTAAGCGTTGCCAGCCTGATGGGCACCGCGCTGCATCTGCCGAAGTCGTACTGGATCCTGATGACGGTATTGCTGGTGACACAAAATGGCTATGGCGCAACCCGTCTGAGGATTGTGAATCGCTCCGTGGGAACCGTGGTCGGGTTAATCATTGCGGGCGTGGCGCTGCACTTTAAAATTCCCGAAGGTTACACCCTGACGTTGATGCTGATTACCACCCTCGCCAGCTACCTGATATTGCGCAAAAACTACGGCTGGGCGACGGTCGGTTTTACTATTACCGCAGTGTATACCCTGCAACTATTGTGGTTGAACGGCGAGCAATACATCCTTCCGCGTCTTATCGATACCATTATTGGTTGTTTAATTGCTTTCGGCGGTACTGTCTGGCTGTGGCCGCAGTGGCAGAGCGGGTTATTGCGTAAAAACGCCCATGACGCTTTAGAAGCCTATCAGGAAGCGATTCGCTTGATTCTTAGCGAGGATCCGCAACCTACGCCACTGGCCTGGCAGCGAATGCGGGTAAATCAGGCACATAACACTCTGTATAACTCATTGAATCAGGCGATGCAGGAACCGGCGTTTAACAGCCATTATCTGGCAGATATGAAACTGTGGGTAACGCACAGCCAGTTTATTGTTGAGCATATTAATGCCATGACCACGCTGGCGCGGGAACACCGGGCATTGCCACCTGAACTGGCACAAGAGTATTTACAGTCTTGTGAAATCGCCATTCAGCGTTGTCAGCAGCGACTGGAGTATGACGAACCGGGTAGTTCTGGCGATGCCAATATCATGGATGCGCCGGAGATGCAGCCGCACGAAGGCGCGGCAGGTACGCTGGAGCAGCATTTACAGCGGGTTATTGGTCATCTGAACACCATGCACACCATTTCGTCGATGGCATGGCGTCAGCGACCGCATCACGGGATTTGGCTGAGTCGCAAGTTGCGGGATTCGAAGGCGTAATGCAGGCTAAACCATCGGATAAGGCATTCACGCCGCATCCGACATCTTTTGCCTGATGCTTCGTATTTACGCCCCAACCACCTTCGCCACCGCGTGGGCGAAACGTTGCATCCCTTCATCGATATCCGCATCTTCCACCACCAGCGACGGTGCAAAACGCATCACATCCGGTCCGGCATTCAGCACCATTACGCCAGCCCCTGCGCCCGCATACAGGAAATCACGCGCCCGACCTTTGAACTGTGGCTTAAGCTCCGCGCCAATCAACAGCCCCATACCGCGAATATCGCTAAACACATCGTACTGCTGATCGATCTTCTGCAGATGGTCAACAAAACGCTGGCGTTTCGCCTGAATGCCTTCCAGCACTTCAGGGGTATTGATGATATCAAACGCCGCGCCCGCTACTGCACAGGACAGAGGATTACCGCCGTAGGTGGAACCGTGAGAACCAGGATGAAATGCAGAAGCAATTTCTGCCGTGGTCAGCATGGCGCTAATCGGGAAGCCGCCGCCTAACGCTTTCGCAGAGGTCAGAATATCCGGCGTCACGCCGTAGTGCATGTAAGCAAACAAATCGCCGGTCCGCCCCATCCCGCACTGTACTTCATCAAACACCAATAATGCCTGATGTTGATCGCACAGCTCGCGCAAGCCCTGCAAAAACTCTGGCGTCGCTGCCGTCACACCGCCCTCGCCCTGGATCGGCTCAACCACCACCGCACAGGTGTGATCATCCATCACCGCTTTCACTGCGTGGAGATCGTTAAAAGGAACGTGGATGATGTCTGCCGGTTTTGGCCCAAAGCCGTCGGAATATTTTGGCTGCCCGCCCACCGAGACGGTAAACAGCGAGCGACCATGAAAAGCGTTATGGAAGGCAATAATTTTGGTTTTGAACGGACTATGACGCACACAGGCGTAATGGCGTGCCAGTTTAAAGGCGGTTTCGTTAGCTTCCGTGCCGGAGTTCATAAACACCACGCGTTCGGCAAACGTCGCCTCAATCAGTTTGCGCCCAAGACGCAGCGCCGGTTCATTGGTGAAAACGTTACTGATATGCCACAGAGTTTCGCCCTGGGTTTTTAACGCGTTCACCAGCGCAGGATGGCAATGGCCCAACGCCGTAACTGCAATGCCACCCGCGAAATCGACATACTCCTTGCCTTGCTGATCCCAGATTCGGCTGCCCTGACCTTTTACCGGAATGAACTCTGCCGGAGCATAAATCGGCAGGATCACTTCATCGAAAGTCGCGCGTGTAATTGCTGTTTGTTCAATTGCCATCTCATGATCACCCTGTTACGCATAAATAATTGTGAAATTATAATCACAAAATATGCATAAAAAATCACTAAATGGCAATCAGAAATCAGCGATGCAGGAAATTAGCCAGCAGTTGATGTCCTTGTTCGCTAAGAATACTTTCTGGATGGAACTGCACACCTTCCAGATCCCACTGGCGATGGCGAATCCCCATAATCTCGCGGGTTTCGCTCCAGGCCGTCACGTCAAAGCACGCTGGTAATGAGTCAGGTTCCACCACCAGCGAATGGTAGCGTGTCACGGTAAGTGGATTTGCCAGCCCCCGAAATACGCCCTCACCGTTATGTGTAATCGGCGAGGTTTTGCCGTGCATGACCTTTGCGGCGTGCACAACTTTACCGCCAAATGCCTGCGCCATTGCCTGATGACCGAGGCAGACGCCAAGAATCGGCAAGCGCCCGGCATAGTGGCGAATAACGTCAAGGGAGATCCCGGCTTCATCTGGCGTACAGGGGCCAGGTGAGATGACAATTTTTTGTGGTTTAAGGGCGTCGATATCCGCCAGCGTCAACGCATCGTTGCGCTTAACCAGCACATCCGCCCCCAGTTCACAAAAGTACTGGTAGAGGTTCCAGGTAAAAGAATCGTAGTTATCTATAAGCAGGATCATGGCGGCTCCGGTACAAAAGAACCGCGCTATTTTACTCAGATTCCCCGGCTTCGCTTACCACTTTGCTAAATATCATCTGCAGTGCGGTGAGATCCCCCATTGCCCCACTCTGATTTGCCTGATTCCAGGCCTCTTTTTCGATACCCTGCCAGCTCAGTTGATATCCGGCATGAATCGCCAGTTGCTCGAAGAAGATCCGCTGTGCCAGACCACTTCCCACCCGGAAGGGATGCAGCACGTTGATTTCACAATAGTAATGCGCCAGCCGCTCGACGAACTTCGCTTTCTCCAGGCCAACCAGATAACCTTCTTCCTCCAGATCCTGCATCAGGGCATTGCCCTCTTTTTCGATATAAGCAAAGTGGCAGAACGGCGTATCGCCCTGATAAATATCAACTTCACGCAGTTGCCCCGCCCAGTCGAAAATATCCTGATACAGCTGGCGATGGATAGTGCGCAAATGCGGTAAACCGCGCACCAGCGGACCAAGCTCAATGGTCGCAGCACGCAGCGCCGTCATTTCGTAAGCGGCCTGTTCCAGCCGCTGCTGCTGGTGGATGTTCAGCCGGTTACGCATGATATCAAGGCCAGGATAAAGATACGGATCGCGCCCTTCGCCGAATTTATCGCTCATAGTGCCTCCTCAGCTCTTCAAGGCGCGCTAAAGCCTCTGCGGCAGTAAGAGTGACTAAAGGCATCTCGACGCCTTCAAGACGGCGACTGGCCTGGAAATTACGATTACGCTGAAGCTCCCAGAGACGGGACTTTTGCTTATCGGTGAGTTTCTTCACTTGATGCCTCCCTGAACGTGTCCATTTGCCACAAGTATAAGCGGCAAATCCGGGTTACGCCGGGAGAGCAGAAGCGCGGGCAAGATTGCCCGCGCGAAAAATCATTACGGCAGGACTTTAGCGGAAAGGATAACTACCGGTTTTGACGGCACATTCTGGTACGGACCAACGTCATGAGTCGGCACCTGGGAAATCTTATCGGCAACGTCCATGCCTTTCACCACTTTACCAAATACCGCGTAACCGAAATCACGCTGACCATGGTCAAGGAAGGCGTTATCGGCAACGTTGATAAAGAACTGGCTGGTGGCGCTGTCTTTGTCAGCGGTACGCGCCATCGCGATGGTGCCACGCGTGTTGCGCAGGCCGTTATCGGCTTCATTTTTGATTGGCGGGTTTGGTTTTTTCTGCTGCATCTGCTCGGTGAAACCGCCGCCCTGAATCATAAAGCCAGGAATGACGCGGTGAAAGGTAGTGTTGTTATAAAAACCGCTGTTCACATAATCGACAAAGTTTTGCACAGACACTGGCGCTTTTTGTTTATCCAGCTCCAGTTCGATGTTACCAGCTGAGGTTGTCAACAATACGTGCGGGTCCCCTTTCGCTGCCATTGCTGCGGGATAAAGAGCAGAAAGAGCGAAAACAGCAGCCATCGCCGCCAGGGTCGATTTGAACATGAGATTTCCTTAACAAACAGAGCAGAAAAAAAGCAAGTGAAGAGATTCTAAATAGCCTTCAAGAACAAGGCCATCCCTTTACCTAATTTTACGTATCTGAAATATATGTAACCTGACGATCACTTTTTATTCCGTGATCAAAATCACCTCTTAAAATGCAATTTAGCAACCGATTGCAATAAAACATTTAAACAGATCACAAAATCACCTAAAATCGCCCGCTCGCGGCATATCCCGCTATGCCATTTTATTTTTGAACGCAGGCCAATCATGACTAACAGCAATCGCATCAAGCTCACATGGATTAGCTTTCTCTCCTACGCACTGACTGGTGCGTTGGTTATTGTCACCGGGATGGTGATGGGAAATATCGCCGATTATTTCAATCTGCCTGTTTCCAGTATGAGTAACACCTTCACCTTCCTCAACGCCGGCATTTTAATCTCTATCTTCCTCAACGCCTGGCTGATGGAAATCGTCCCGTTGAAAACGCAGTTACGTTTTGGCTTTCTCCTGATGGTGCTGGCGGTTGCCGGTTTGATGTTCAGCCACAGCCTGGCGCTGTTCTCGGCGGCGATGTTCATTCTCGGGGTGGTCAGCGGCATCACCATGTCGATTGGTACATTCCTGGTAACACAAATGTATGAAGGGCGTCAGCGCGGTTCCCGCCTGTTATTTACCGACTCCTTCTTCAGTATGGCTGGGATGATTTTCCCAATGATCGCCGCGTTTCTACTGGCGCGCAGCATTGAGTGGTACTGGGTTTATGCCTGCATCGGGCTGGTGTATGTCGCTATTTTTATTCTGACCTTCGGCTGTGAGTTCCCGGCGCTGGGCAAACATGCGCCAAAAACGGATGCTCCGGTAGAGAAAGAAAAGTGGGGGATCGGCGTACTGTTTCTCTCTGTTGCGGCGCTGTGCTACATCCTCGGTCAGTTAGGTTTTATCTCCTGGGTGCCTGAGTATGCCAAAGGCCTGGGCATGAGCCTGAACGACGCGGGCACGCTGGTGAGTAACTTCTGGATGTCATACATGGTCGGCATGTGGGCGTTCAGCTTTATTCTTCGCTTCTTTGATTTGCAACGCATTCTGACCGTACTGGCTGGTCTGGCTGCGATTCTGATGTACGTCTTTAACACCGGAACACCAGCACATATGGCGTGGTCAATTCTCGCTCTGGGCTTCTTCTCCAGCGCGATCTATACCACCATCATCACCCTGGGTTCACAGCAGACCAAAGTACCGTCGCCAAAACTGGTTAACTTTGTCCTGACCTGCGGAACCATCGGTACTATGTTGACCTTTGTGGTTACCGGCCCGATTGTTGAACATAGCGGTCCGCAGGCGGCACTGCTTACAGCAAACGGTCTGTACGCTGTCGTCTTTGTGATGTGCTTCCTGTTAGGTTTCGTCAGCCGTCACCGTCAGCATAACACCCTGACCTCTCATTAATTGCTAATGCCGGACGGCACTATCGTCGTCCGGCCTTTTCCTCTCTTCCCCCGCTACGTGCATCTATTTCTATAAACCCGTTCATTTTGTCTATTTTTTGCACAAACATGAAATATCAGACAATTCCGTGACTTAAGAAAATTTATACAAATCAGTAATATACCCCTTAAGGAGTATATAAAGGTGAATTTGATTTACATCAATAAGCGGGGTTGCTGAATCGTTAAGGTAGGCGGTAATAGAAAAGAAATCGAGGCAAAAATGAGCAAAGTCAGACTCGCAATTATCGGTAACGGTATGGTCGGCCATCGCTTTATCGAAGATCTTCTTGATAAATCTGATGCGGCCAACTTTGATATTACCGTTTTCTGTGAAGAACCGCGCATCGCTTATGACCGCGTACACCTCTCGTCTTACTTCTCTCACCACACCGCCGAAGAGCTGTCGCTGGTGCGCGAAGGCTTCTACGAGAAACACGGCATCAAAGTTCTGGTCGGCGAACGCGCTATCACCATCAACCGTCAGGAGAAGGTGATTCACTCCAGCGCCGGGCGTACCGTTTTTTATGACAAGCTGATCATGGCGACCGGTTCCTACCCGTGGATCCCGCCAATCAAAGGTTCTGATACTCAGGACTGCTTTGTCTATCGCACCATTGAAGACCTCAACGCCATTGAATCCTGCGCCCGTCGCAGCAAACGCGGTGCCGTTGTTGGTGGCGGCCTGTTAGGTCTGGAAGCCGCTGGCGCGCTGAAAAACTTAGGTATTGAAACCCACGTTATCGAATTTGCCCCTATGCTGATGGCGGAACAGCTTGATCAGATGGGTGGCGAGCAGCTGCGTCGCAAAATCGAAAGTATGGGCGTGCGCGTTCACACCAGCAAAAACACCCTTGAGATTGTGCAGGAAGGTGTCGAAGCGCGTAAAACCATGCGTTTTGCCGACGGCAGCGAGCTGGAAGTTGACTTTATCGTCTTCTCTACCGGTATCCGTCCGCGCGATAAGCTGGCAACCCAGTGTGGTCTGGACGTTGCTCCGCGTGGGGGTATCGTCATTAATGATTCCTGCCAGACTTCCGATCCGGATATCTACGCCATCGGTGAATGCGCAAGCTGGAACAACCGTGTATTTGGTCTGGTAGCACCAGGCTACAAAATGGCGCAGGTCGCCGTTGACCATATTCTGGGTAGCGAAAACGCCTTTGAAGGTGCTGACCTTAGCGCCAAGCTGAAACTGCTGGGCGTAGACGTAGGCGGTATTGGTGATGCGCACGGTCGCACGCCTGGCGCACGTAGCTACGTTTACCTCGACGAAAGTAAAGAGATCTACAAACGCCTGATTGTCAGCGAAGACAACAAAACCCTGCTCGGTGCGGTACTGGTGGGCGATACCAGCGACTACGGTAACCTGCTGCAACTGGTGCTGAACGCTATCGAACTGCCGGAAAACCCGGATTCCCTGATCCTGCCAGCACACTCTGGTAGCGGCAAGCCGTCTATCGGTGTTGATAAACTGCCGGACAGCGCGCAAATCTGCTCCTGCTTCGACGTCACCAAAGGTGATCTGATTGCTGCCATCAACAAAGGCTGCCACACCGTTGCGGCGCTGAAAGCTGAAACCAAAGCGGGTACTGGCTGCGGTGGCTGTATCCCGCTGGTTACTCAGGTACTGAACGCGGAACTGGCGAAACAGGGCATCGAAGTTAACAACAACCTGTGCGAACACTTTGCTTATTCGCGTCAGGAACTGTTCCATTTGATCCGCGTTGAAGGCATTAAAACCTTCGAAGAACTGCTGGCGAAACACGGCAAAGGCTACGGTTGTGAAGTTTGTAAACCAACCGTCGGTTCGCTGCTGGCCTCCTGCTGGAACGAATACATTCTGAAGCCGGAACATACTCCGCTGCAGGATTCTAACGACAACTTCCTCGCTAACATCCAGAAAGACGGAACCTACTCGGTGATCCCGCGCTCTCCGGGCGGTGAAATCACCCCGGAAGGACTGATGGCAGTGGGTCGTATCGCGCGTGAATTTAATCTCTACACCAAAATCACCGGCTCTCAGCGCCTGGCGATGTTTGGCGCACAGAAAGACGATCTGCCGGAGATCTGGCGTCAGCTGATTGAAGCTGGCTTCGAAACCGGTCATGCCTATGCGAAAGCACTACGTATGGCGAAAACCTGCGTGGGTAGCACCTGGTGCCGCTACGGCGTTGGCGACAGCGTCGGCCTCGGCGTGGAACTGGAAAACCGCTACAAAGGCATCCGTACGCCGCACAAAATGAAGTTCGGTGTCTCCGGCTGTACCCGTGAATGTTCAGAAGCTCAGGGTAAAGACGTGGGTATTATCGCCACTGAAAAAGGCTGGAACCTGTATGTTTGCGGTAACGGCGGCATGAAACCGCGTCATGCGGATCTGCTGGCAGCGGATATCGATCGCGAAACGCTGATCAAATATCTCGACCGCTTCATGATGTTCTACATCCGTACCGCCGACAAACTGACGCGTACCGCGCCGTGGTTAGAAAACCTCGAAGGCGGCATCGATTATCTGAAAGCGGTGATCATTGACGACAAACTGGGGCTGAACGCACATCTGGAAGAAGAGATGGCGCGCCTGCGTGAAGCGGTAGTGTGTGAGTGGACTGAAACGGTCAATACACCGTCCGCGCAGACTCGCTTCAAACACTTCATCAACAGCGACAAGCGTGACCCGAACGTACAGATGGTGCCAGAGCGCGAACAGCACCGTCCGGCAACGCCGTATGAACGTATCCCGGTAACTCTGGTGGAGGACAACGCATGAGCCAGTGGAAAGACATCTGCAAAATCGATGACATCCTGCCTGAAACCGGCGTCTGCGCGCTGTTAGGTGACGAGCAGGTAGCAATTTTCCGCCCGTATCACAGCGATCAGGTGTTTGCGATCAGCAACATCGACCCGTTCTTCGAGTCCAGCGTGCTGTCACGCGGGCTGATTGCGGAACACCAGGGCGAGCTGTGGGTCGCCAGCCCGCTGAAAAAACAGCGTTTTCGCTTAAGTGATGGCTTGTGCATGGAAGACGAACAGTTTTCCGTCAAACATTACGAAGCACGAGTGAAAGACGGCGTGGTGCAGCTGCGCGGTTAATGTTTTAACGGGAGGCGCAATGCCTCCCCTTTTTGCATGGTCCTGTAATGACCTTCGGTATATTGCAGGACATTTTTTAAACTTTTTGTTTTATTTTTTTGTTTTTATTTTTTAAAGGATAATCAAATGTTTACAGACACTATTAATAAGTGTGCGGCTAACGCTGCGCGCATTGCACGCCTGTCGGCAAATAACCCGCTCGGCTTTTGGGTCAGCTCCGCCATGGCGGGCGCGTATGTGGGTCTTGGGATCATCTTGATTTTCACGCTCGGTAATTTGCTCGACCCGTCCGTACGTCCGCTGGTGATGGGCGCGACCTTTGGTATCGCCTTAACGCTGGTGATTATCGCCGGTTCTGAACTGTTCACCGGACACACCATGTTCCTCACCTTTGGGGTAAAAGCGGGCAGCATCAGCCACGGGCAAATGTGGGCAATCCTGCCGCAAACCTGGCTGGGTAACCTGGTCGGTTCCGTCTTCGTTGCCATGCTCTATAGCTGGGGCGGCGGTAGCCTGCTGCCGGTAGATACCAGCATCGTTCACTCCGTCGCGCTGGCTAAAACCACTGCACCGGCAATGGTACTGTTCTTCAAAGGTGCATTGTGTAACTGGCTGGTTTGCCTGGCAATCTGGATGGCGCTGCGCACTGAAGGGGCGGCGAAATTTATCGCTATCTGGTGGTGTCTGCTGGCATTTATCGCGTCTGGCTACGAGCACTCTATCGCTAACATGACGCTGTTCGCGCTCTCCTGGTTCGGCAACCACAGCGAAGCCTACACGCTGGCGGGTATTGGTCATAACCTGCTGTGGGTGACGCTGGGTAATACTTTATCAGGTGCCGTATTCATGGGATTGGGTTATTGGTATGCTACGCCGAAAGCGAATCGTCCGGTTGCGGACAAATTTAATCAAACTGAAACGGCTGCCGGTTAATTACTAAGGGGTTTTTACGTGGATCATTTGCCTATATTTTGCCAATTACGCGATCGCGACTGTCTGATTGTCGGCGGTGGTGATGTCGCGGAACGCAAAGCAAGGTTGCTGTTAGACGCAGGCGCTCGCTTAACGGTGAATGCATTAGCGTTTATTCCACAGTTCACCGCATGGGCAGATGCAGGCATGTTAACCCTCGTCGAAGGGCCATTTGATGAAAGCCTTCTCGACACCTGCTGGCTGGCGATTGCAGCGACGGATGATGACGCGCTTAACCAGCGCGTCAGCGAAGCCGCTGAAGCTCGTCGCATCTTCTGTAACGTGGTCGATGCGCCGAAAGCCGCCAGCTTTATTATGCCGTCGATTATTGACCGCTCACCGCTCATGGTCGCGGTCTCCTCTGGCGGCACCTCTCCGGTTCTGGCGCGCCTGTTGCGCGAAAAACTCGAATCACTGCTGCCGTTGCATCTGGGCCAGGTGGCGAAATATGCCGGGCAATTACGCGGGCGAGTGAAACAACAGTTCGCCACGATGAGTGAGCGTCGCCGTTTCTGGGAGAAATTGTTCGTTAACGACCGCCTGGCGCAGTCGCTGGCAAACAACGATCAGAAAGCCATTACTGAAACGACCGAACAGTTAATCAACGAACCGCTCGACCATCGCGGTGAAGTGGTGCTGGTTGGTGCAGGTCCGGGCGATGCCGGGCTGCTGACGCTGAAAGGACTGCAACAAATTCAGCAGGCAGATGTGGTGGTCTACGACCGTCTGGTTTCTGACGATATTATGAATCTGGTACGCCGCGATGCTGATCGCGTTTTCGTCGGCAAACGCGCGGGATACCACTGTGTACCGCAGGAAGAGATTAACCAGATCCTGCTGCGGGAAGCGCAAAAAGGCAAACGCGTGGTGCGGCTGAAAGGTGGCGATCCGTTTATTTTTGGCCGTGGTGGCGAAGAGCTGGAAACACTGTGCAACGCGGGTATTCCGTTCTCGGTGGTTCCGGGTATTACCGCAGCTTCTGGTTGCTCTGCCTATTCGGGTATTCCGCTCACGCATCGCGATTATGCCCAGAGCGTGCGCTTAATTACCGGACACTTAAAAACCGGTGGCGAGCTGGACTGGGAAAACCTGGCGGCAGAAAAACAGACGCTGGTGTTCTATATGGGGCTGAATCAGGCTGCGACTATTCAGCAAAAGCTGATTGAACACGGTATGCCTGGCGAAATGCCGGTGGCAATTGTCGAAAACGGAACAGCAGTCACGCAGCGCGTGATTGACGGTACGCTCACGCAACTCGGTGAACTTGCTCAGCAAATGAACAGCCCATCGCTAATTATTATTGGTCGGGTTGTTGGCCTGCGCGATAAACTGAACTGGTTCTCCAACCATTAATTTAACCCGGGCCAGAGAATTCTGGCCTTCTTAATGACTCTTTTTATATATTCAGCAAATAAAACGTAGCCCCTTAATAAATATTATCTGCTAATGGGTTATATTCACCGTTACAGCGACTTACAAAATTAAGTCATTCGCTCACTGACGCCAATTAAATATTCCTGTATCGTTCTTAACGAGCAGTCTGCTTATATTCATATAATCAATGAATATTAATTAATATATAATACATAGGG
>NZ_CAOLGM010000054.1:0-14565 GCF_948475835.1 uncultured Escherichia sp.
AAATACCTTTAGCGGCAAGTATCAACAAGAACCAGGTGTTTCCGGGCCGCTGAAAGTCGGCAACTCGCTGGTAGATGCGTTTACTTTGCAATATTACGAAGGTTTTCCGATGGATCAGGTGGCCTGGGGAGAAATCAAATCTGACCAGCAGTGGAAGGTGTTGTCGAAGCTTAAAAACGGCTACCAGGACAGCCTGTTTACCTCACCGGAAGTGGCGCGCAATGTTGCGAAACCGCTGGTCAGTTATATCGACAAAGCTCTGGTCACCGATCGCACCAGCGCACCGAAAATTACAGTGTTGGTTGGGCACGACTCCAACATTGCCTCTCTGTTAACGGCGCTGGATTTCAAACCGTATCAGTTGCATGACCAGAACGAACGCACGCCGATTGGCGGCAAAATCGTTTTCCAGCGTTGGCATGACAGCAAAGCCAATCGCGATTTGATGAAAATTGAATATGTGTATCAGAGTGCGGAACAGTTACGTAATGCCGATGCGTTAACCCTGCAGGCACCTGCTCAGCGTGTGACGCTGGAATTAAGCGGTTGCCCGATAGATGCCAACGGTTTCTGCCCAATGGATAAGTTTGATAGCGTGTTGAATGAGGCGGTGAAATAACAGAAAACTCCCCCGCGAGAAGTGGGGGAGTCGCTGGTTAAACGTTTTTACGTTCGATGGTCTGTTCGCCCCAAAAAAGCGAATCTTTATCGGTCTTAGCAAAGGCTTTGACTAACACTTCATCGCTACCTTCTTCCCAAATCTTTTCCGCCATTTTTTCGTCGTACCCGGCGACTTCGAAAATGGCCTCGGCTATTTCCGGCGACGTATTGCGCAGAGATGCCCATTCACCGACGTGATGAGCTTTCGCTTCTTGAGTTGGCATGCGTATCCTCCTGTTGAAGATTAGCCGTTAAGTTTAACTGCCAGACCTGCGACATATTCCCCTTGATAACGAGCAATAGACAGTTCTTCCTGGCTTGGCTGGCGTGAGCCGTCACCGCCTGCGATGGTGGTTGCGCCGTACGGCGTACCGCCGCGAACCTGTGAAACGTCAAATAATTCCTGCGCTGCGTAGCCAATGGGGACAATTACCATGCCGTGATGCGCAAGGGTCGTCCAGGTTGAAGTAATAGTTTGTTCCTGACCGCCGCCAGTACCGGTGGAACTAAAGACGCTCGCCAGTTTTCCGTATAGTGCGCCGGAAGCCCACAGGCCGCCCGTCTGGTCGAGGAAGGTACGCATTTGACCGGACATGTTGCCAAAGCGGGTAGGTGTACCAAAAATAATGGCGTCGTAATCGGCCAGTTCTTGCGGGGTTGCAACCGGTGCAGTTTGCGTTTTACCGCCTGCTTTTTCAAATAATTGCGGCGGCATGGTTTCCGGTACACGCTTAACGACAACTTCTGCGCCATCGACTTTGCTTGCACCCTCAGCGACTGCGCGTGCCATCGTTTCAATATGTCCGTACATGGAATAATAAAGCACCAGAACTTTAGCCATTTCTAACCACTCCTCGTGTTATCTCTATTCCGTAGCGATTCGCTACCACTTATTTAAAGATAAGACGTCCTTTTCAGAGTGCAAATTTCACAACCACTTATTTGATTTATAACAACTTTCACAAGCACGTAATTTTGTCGCAAAATGACACATTTTTATCTCATCGCGTTTTTTTAATCATAAGAGCGGCTTATGGATAATTATTTGAGATGATATCTATTCTCGCTAAGAAGCTGTTGCAGGATATTACCAAACGCGGGTCTGCCCGCGTCAGTTCACTAAGCTTAGTCCCACGTAGCGAAAATATGGCAGCCGCCATACGCCGCGTTAATTCTATGCAATATGATGTCTATACCCAGACGGAGGTCAGTAATGGCAAACCATCGAGGCGGTTCCGGCAATTTTGCAGAAGACCGCGAAAGAGCATCAGAAGCAGGTAAAAAAGGTGGACAGCACAGCGGGGGTAATTTCAAGAATGACCCGCAGCGCGCATCTGAAGCAGGTAAAAAAGGTGGCAAGAGCAGTCACGGTAAAAGTGACAACTAGCCGGACTAATCAGTGACGAATGCATTTTTGTCTGAAGCTCGTCAAAAAGTCATCACCGCCGGTTACCCCGGCGGTTTTCTGTTTATGGCTCCTGATGAACAACTTCTGGCGGTGGAACGTCAACCAACCTTCTGCTTAACAACGCATTGAGTAAAATCGCGCCAAAGGTTGCTGTACCGATCCCTCCCAACGTAAAACCGCCCAGCGTGAGAGCAAAATCACCCGCGCCCAGCACTAAGGTTACTGCGACCATAATCAAATTACCGTTCTGGCTTAAATCGACACGGTTTTGTACCCAGATCCTTGCGCCTGCGACGGCAATCAGCCCGAACACAACAATTGAAGCACCACCAATCACCGGTGCAGGAATGGTATGGATCAGCGCGCCAAATTTCGGCGAAAAGCCCAACAGCATGGCGATGACGGCAGCAGCAACAAACACCAGCGTCGAGTAGACTTTGGTCACGGCCATCACACCGATATTTTCAGCATAGGTGGTCACGCCGCTACCGCCGACAGAGCCGGAAAGCATCGTTGCCAGACCATCGCCTACGAATGCCCGCCCCATATACGGGTCCATATTGCGTCCGGTCATCCCGGCGACTGCCTTGAGATGACCTAAGTTTTCCGCCACCAGAATCACCGCCACGGGCGCAATCAGCATCATTGCCTGACCATTAAAAGCAGGAGTGGAAAAATGTGGCAGACCGAACCAGGCAGCATGGCTGACGAGAGTAAAATCGACGGCTTTTCCCAGCCCTAAAACGTTGGTCATCACGCCATACAGCAGACAGGCGACAATTAATCCTACGAGAATCAATAACCGCTGGATCATGCCACGGGTAAACACCGCCACCAGCCCAATACACAGCACCGTCATTACCGCCATCCAGCTATCAAAGGCCGAAGCCGATACACTTTTCACTGCGATAGGCGCTAAGTTCAGGCCAATCGCCATCACCACCGCACCCGTCACCACCGGCGGCATTAGTCGTTCAATCCAGCGTGTACCAATTTTCATCACCACCAGGCCAATGACGGTATAAACCAGCCCACAGGCGATAATCCCGCCCAGCGCAATGCTGATATTCGGGTTAATGCCCTGACCGTTAAAGCCCGTTGCGGCAATCACCACGCCGACAAAAGCCGCGCTGGAACCGAGATAACTGGGGACGCGCCCGCCGGTAATAAAGAAAAACAGTAACGTGCCGATCCCCGACATTAAAATGGAAAGATTGGGATCCAGCCCCATCAGAATCGGCATTAACACCGTCGCGCCAAACATCGCCACCGCGTGTTGAACGCCCATTACTGCCGTCTGAGCAAACGGCAATCGTTCATACGGCGCGACCACGCCGCTCTCTGTAGAGGTCGATTTTAACTGCCAGTGAGGAAAACCGAACATTGCCATCAGCTGTCTCCTTTAGGAGGTTAACAAGCAGGGCGCATCAGCGCGTGATAACTGCGATCGAACCACACCAGCCCGTAGGGTGTGGCGTGACGATGAATCGCTTCGATGGCGCAAAACAGAATGTCGTGGGTGCCGACGCTCACCACCTGGCTGATACGGCAGTCAAACGAAACCAGAGCCTCTTCCAGTTGCGGGCATCCGGTCACACCCGTCTGCCAGCGGGCGGCGGCAAAGCGGTGTTCCATGGGCGTTTTGCCGCCAAAAAGATTTGAAAGCGGCTCCTGCCCGGCGCTCAGTGTATTTACACACAGCGTTCGATTTTCATTGAATACCGGCCAGACGGACGCCCCACGATTCAGGCACACCAGTAATGTGGGCGGCGTATCGGTCACGCTGCAGACGGCGCTGGCGGTGAACCCGGCGCGCCCGGCTGGACCGTCCGTGGTGATGATATTGACCGCCGCGCCCATACAGGACATCGCATCGCGAAAGGTTTGTTGATCAACTATGTTCATAGTTTGCTCCTTACAACAGCCCGCAGGCTTCTTCAAAGGACAGACGTGGCAGGCGCGCATAAAGTTTGCTGCTATCGCCATAGCCGATATTAATCAGCAGATTGCTCTTCAGCGTGCTGCCTGCAAAAAAAGCGTCGTCAACGTATTGACGGTCAAAACCCGACATCGGGCCGGTATCCAGTCCCAGCGCACGGCAAGCGACGATCAGATAGGCCGCCTGCATGGAGCTGTTGCGAAACGCTGTTTCTTCGGCAAGTTGTGGGCTGGAGGTAAACCAACTGCGGGCATCACCGTGGGGAAACAGTAGTGGTAACCGTTCATAAAATTCACTGTCCCAGGCAACGATAGCGGTGACGGGCGCGGTCAGGGTTTTTTGTAGATTGCCGCTGGAAAGCGCCGGGCGCAGACGTTCTTTTCCTTCTACAGTGCGGATAAACACGATCCGTGCCGGAGAACAGTTAGCTGATGTCGGCCCCCATTTCATCAGGGCATAAAGCTCCCGTAACGTCTCATCGCTGACGGGTGTCTCCCGCCAGCCGTTGTGAGTGCGGGCATCGGTGAACAGGGTGCTAAGCGCACCTGGGCTAACGGCTTCGTTCATAGCAATTCCTTACAGGGCGGCTTCGCGGTGATGTAACAGGCTGGCAAGCCCGTTGAGTAAAAGAGCATTAAACGTTTCGGGGTCGGTCACGTTGCAGGCGTGTCCGCCATAGCGCATCACCATTTTCTGGCTATCGGGCAGGGCGGCATGAAGCTCACTGGAACATGCTGATGGCACCAGCAGATCATCACTGGCGCAGATGATTTGCACCGGGCAGCGGATGCGATCCGCATGGTGACTAAAGTCAGCGCGTTTGAGGGCGTTAAGTCGACGCAGTAAATTATTTTTGCCCTGAAAATGCGCCAGTGCCAGCGCGTCTTCTGCCTCAAGGCGAGGTGCGCGGGCCGCCATCCAGTCGGCGGGATAGAGGAACAACGGCTGCGCTTCCACCCATGCCTGCGCGCCGCCGCTATACAGTAATCGTTCGCGAACCTGAAAACAGCGGCGCGTATGGGCGTTTATTCGTAGCCAGCCGTTAACGCTGATCAGCACAGTTACCGACGCGGGATAATCCAGCGCCAGCTGCATTCCCACCAGCGCACCGAGCGCATGGCCGACCACCGCGTAATGCTCAATCCCTGCGGCTACCAGCGCCTGATGCAGTTCCGCTGCCATCTGGGCGATACTGTAATCTTCTGCCAGCGTGTCGGGATTATTGCCGGTGCCGCGCTGGTCGTAACAGACTACCTGATACTCCTGCTCCAGCACCGCCAGTTGCGGTAACCAGTAACTGCCGCTACCGCCAAGACCCGAAATCAACACCACTACGGGCGCATCAGCATAAGGGGGAGGTGAGAGTGAAAGTTTCATCGCGGCCTCACTTGGCGATATGCGCAATTGTGGCGATTTCCACCAGCGCGTCAGGTTTTACCAGTCCGCACTGAATGCAGAATCGCGCCGGTTTATCACCCGGAAAAAACTCGGCGTAGATTTCGTTAATCGCGGCGTAATTTTTCCAGTCGGTAATAAAGATGCTGTTGAAGGTCACATCCGCCATCGTGCCACCCGCCGTCTCGATCACCTTGCGGATAATTTCCAGAACGTGGCGGGTTTGCGCCTTTGGGTCATCGGCAAACAGCACGTTATTATGTTGATCAAAAGCCAGCGTACCGGAGACATACACCACGCCATCAGCCAGCGTGCCGGGAACGAAGGGGGCCAGCGGTGCGCTGCTGCCAGCGGGAATAATTACGGATTTTGGCATCGTTAAACTCCTTAAGCGATACGAGCAAAGGATGTGGGAGAAAGCGCGTCGCAGAACGTTTCGACGTCGCTGACCCAGCCAAAAAAGGTTTCGATATTGAACAACGCGGCTTTCTGTGCAAATTCCGGCCCCGCCTGGTGTGTTGCGTCTTCCAGCACCACGCCGAAATACTCCAGAAAAAAGCCATCGCGTAGCGTCGATTCGACGCAGACGTTGGTAGCGATACCGGTGAAAACCAGATGGCGTATTCCACGGCTGCGCAAAATGCTGTCCAGCGGTGTATTGAAGAAACCGCTGTAGCGCGGCTTCGGCAGCACAATATCGCCAGGCTGCGGCACCAGTTCATCCACCAGTTGATAATCCCAGGAGCCTTTCGCCAGCAATTTCCCCTGCAGCTGCGGCTGCTTACGCATGGTTTTCAGGGCGTTCGATTTATGAAAATTCGGTGAGCCGGGTCCGCCAGCTTCGACATACTGTTCATCCCAGCCATTTTGAAACCAGATGATCAGCATCCCTGCCGCTCGCGCTGCGGTCACGGCGGTTTGAATGTTGGCAATGACCGGGCGAGTGGTTGAGACATCAAACCCGGCGAGATCTAAGTAGCCGCCTGGCGTGGCATAAGCGTTTTGCATATCCACCACGATCAGCGCACTTTGCTGCGGATCGAAGGTAATGGCTTCCGGTCGAGCGGTTAAGGTTGTCATCATGCCACCTCCTGAGTCAGCGCAGGTAGATGGGCGCGGCACTGCATCAGTGGTTGAATGCGCTCGCCGAAGGTTTCGATTCCCGACAGAAAATCATCGAAGGTCAACAGCACGCCTTCGGCACCAGGCACGCTTGCGACTTCATCTAACATGCGCGCGACACTGGCGTAAGAACCGACTAACGTCCCCATATTGATGTTTACCGCCGAAGTGGGATCGGCCATCTGACGGACGTTGGTATCAGTACCGGAGCGGGTATCTTTCTGACTTTGTTCGGTTAGCCAGCTTAACGCCTCTTCATCCGCGCCCGCTTTGTAGTGTTCCCATTTGGCGCGAGCGGCATCGTCGGTTTCATCGGCAATCACCATAAACAACACATAAGAACCAACGTCGCGCCCGGTTTGCTCTGCGGCCTGTTTCATCCGCGCAGCGGTCGGGGCGAAAGCCGTGGGCGTATTTACGCCTTTGCCGAAACAGAAGTTGAAATCGGCATACTGGGCGGAGAACGCCATGCCAGCGTCGCTTTGCCCGGCGCAGATCACTTTCATGGGGACACTCGGTTGCGGACTGACGCGACAATCATTCATGGTGAAAAAATCGCCTTTAAAATCGCTTTTCCCCGTGCCCCACAGGTCGCGCAGCACCTGAACATATTCGGTGAGATAGTCGTAACGACGGGAGAAATAGTCATCGCCAGGCCAGATACCCATCTGCTCATACTCGGGCTTTTGCCAGCCAGTCACGAGGTTGACGCCAAAACGCCCGCCAGAGATGGAGTCGATGGTTGCGGCCATACGGGCGACGATTGCCGGAGGTAACGTTAAGGTGGCAGCAGTGGCGTAAATCTGAATGCGCGAGGTGACGGCCGCCAGCCCCGCCATCAAGGTGAACGACTCAAGGTTGTGATCCCAGAACTCAGTTTTGCCGCCAAAGCCACGCAGTTTGATCATCGACAGGGCGAAATCGAAATGGTAGTGCTCCGCTTTTTGCACAATGGCTTTATTCAGTTCAAAGGTCGGCATGTACTGCGGCGCGTGGGTCGAAATGAGCCAGCCGTTGTTGCCAATAGGTACGAATACGCCAATTTTCATCATCAACCTCTCTTCGTCTCGTAAAGTGAAAGTCAGACGGGGCGCTGCATCCTGCATATCCTTTTCAGCCGCGTAATGGCTTGTTTGCAAAGCGGATGCCAGTTTTTAAAAAGTGAATGTTATTAATGTGTTAACATTGGGTTGTCTAAAATATCTGGTAAAAAGTGGACTAAACGGTCAAAACAGTTGCACATAAAACATGCATCTGTGCGCGATGAGAGTGCAGAAGGTCGAGGCCGGGCGGGGGTTTTGCTATCCTGTTGCCAATCTACAAGAGGGGAGAGCGCATGACGCAAGGCGCAGTGAAAACAACGGGTAAACGTTCGCGCGCAGTAAGCGCGAAGAAAAAAGCGATTCTTAGCGCAGCACTGGACACTTTTTCACAATTCGGTTTTCACGGCACAAGGCTGGAGCAGATCGCAGAGTTGGCGGGTGTTTCAAAAACCAATCTGCTGTATTACTTTCCGTCAAAAGAGGCGCTGTATATTGCCGTGCTGCGGCAGATTCTCGATATCTGGCTGGCACCGTTAAAAGCGTTTCGTGAAGATTTCGCTCCGCTGGCGGCGATAAAAGAGTACATCCGTCTGAAGCTGGAAGTCTCCCGCGATTATCCGCAGGCTTCGCGCCTGTTCTGTATGGAGATGCTGGCAGGCGCGCCGCTGTTAATGGATGAACTGACGGGCGATTTGAAGGCATTAATTGATGAGAAATCGGCGCTGATTGCCGGTTGGGTCAAAAGCGGCAAACTCGCGCCGATTGATCCGCAGCATTTGATTTTTATGATTTGGGCTTCCACTCAACATTACGCCGATTTCGCCCCTCAGGTGGAGGCGGTGACAGGCGCAACGTTGCGCGATGAGGTATTTTTCAATCAAACGGTTGAAAACGTGCAGCGGATTATTATTGAGGGGATTCGACCACGTTAAAGATGCCGGAGGAGGTTGTAACATCCTCCGGCTACCTGTTTAACCGATCGTCATTAAACTGGCGTTACCGCCAGCGGCAGCGGTATTCACACTCAGCGAACGTTCGATATACAGCCGTTCCAGAAGGATATTGCTTTCGCCACGGGCAAAACCCTGCACCGAAACAATTGCGCCATCCCGCGCAGCAACGGCTTCACACAATGCGCGAAGCTGATCCGAATCACCGTGGAAGATCACCGCATCAAAGGGTTGAGCGGTTATATTTTCCGCTTTCGCCAGTTGAATACGTTCGCTGACTGCCGATGGCAATGCCTTTACTAGCTGACGATGCAGCGCGTCATCCGGCCACAGTACCTGGCTGCCCACCGCCAGCACGGCGGCGAGCTGAGTCAGCGCATCCTGCTCATCATCGGCAATACACAACACGCGCTCACGCGGCAGCAGCGTCCAGGTGTTGCGTTCACCCGTCGGCCCTGGCAGCAATCGTTGTGTTCCTGCCTGCGCCAGCTCGCCATATTGCGTACATAACGCCTGCAATTCTGGACGATTTGCTGCCCATTCCCGCAGTGCATTTAGCGGCTGAGTCAATGCGGCTTTCAACTGCGCATCGACCGGATACTCTGCATCCTGACGCGCGAGCGTTACTGCCAGCGCACTTTCCGGGCGATTCGCCAGCAGACGGTAGAGATAGAGCGGACCGCCTGCTTTCGGCCCGGTACCGGACAACCCTTCGCCGCCGAACGGCTGCACACCAACCACTGCGCCCACCATATTACGGTTAACGTACAGGTTACCGACATGGGCCGAGCCAGTGACCTGGGCGATGGTTTCATCAATACGTGTATGGACGCCAAGCGTCAGACCATAGCCGGAAGCGTTAATCTGCTCGATCAGCTCCGGCAGCTGATTACGGTTATAACGCACCACATGCAGCACCGGACCAAAGACCTCTTTTTGCAATTCGGCAAAGTCATCCAGTTCGATCAGCGTCGGGGCGACAAAGGTGCCGCTTTGCCATTCACGGGCATCTTCACTGTTTTCCCGCACCGCCTGGAACACTGGACGGCCTTTGCTACGCATGGTCTGAATATGGCGCTCAATATTGGCTTTCGCTTCGCTATCAATCACCGGACCGATATCGGTGGTCAGGCGACCCGGATTACCCATCCGGCATTCGGCCATTGCGCCGCGCAGCATTTTCAACGTGTGGTCGGCAATCTCATCTTGCAGGCACAGCACGCGCAGTGCCGAACAACGCTGACCCGCACTGTCGAACGCCGAGGCCAGCACATCTATTACTACTTGTTCGGTCAGTGCTGAAGAATCGACAATCATCGCGTTCATGCCGCCGGTTTCAGCGATGAGCGGAATAGGGCGACCCTGAGCGTCCAGGCGGCTGGCGATATTGCGCTGCAGTAACGTAGCGACTTCGGTTGAACCGGTAAACATCACCCCGCGCACGCGATCATCACCCGTCAGTTGCGCGCCCACGGTTTCCCCCTGACCTGGCAGCAATTGCACCACGCCAGGGGGTACACCCGCTTCCAGCAAAATGGCGATCCCTTGCGCGGCAATCAGCGGCGTTTGTTCTGCCGGTTTTGCCAGCACGCTGTTACCTGCCGCCAGTGCGGCAGCGATCTGCCCGGTGAAAATAGCCAGCGGGAAGTTCCACGGACTGATACACACCACAGGCCCTAATGGACGGTGGGTTTCGTTAGCGAAATCATCCCGCACCTGTCCGGCGTAGTAGTGGAGAAAATCGACCGCTTCGCGCACTTCGGCAATGGCGTTACTGAAGGTTTTTCCGGCTTCACGCACCAGAATACCAATCAGTTGCTGCATCTGGCTTTCCATTAGCACGGCAGCGCGATGTAAAATTGCCGCGCGTTCAGCCGGAGGAGTGGCAAACCAGATTGGCGCGTTATTAACCGCACTTTCCAGCGCCTGTTCTACTTCACGCGGCGTGGCTTCACGCACAAAGCCCACAATATCTTTCGGTTCCGCAGGGTTAATAACGGGCGACATCTCACCTGCCGCTACCGGTTGTTCCAGCATTGGCAAGGCCTGCCATTTTTGCAGTGCACTATTGAGCAGGGCAGAGGAGAGCGAGGCCAGACGGTGTTCGTTAGCGAGATCCAGCCCTGCCGAGTTGTCGCGCCCGTGACCGTAAAGATCGCGCGGCAGGGGAATTTTCGGATGCGGTAATCCAGTTTGCCCTTCCTGTTGCGCCAGTTTTTCTACAGCAGTGACCGGATCGGCGACCAGTTCATCCAGTGGCAAAGAGGTGTCGGCAATACGGTTAACAAACGAGGTGTTAGCACCGTTTTCCAGCAGGCGACGCACCAGATACGCCAACAGCGTTTCATGGGTACCGACCGGAGCATAAATACGACACGGACGGTTAAGTTTGCCGTCGGCAACTTTCCCGGTGACCTGCTCATACAGTGGCTCGCCCATACCATGCAGGCACTGGAACTCGTACTGACCCGGATAGTAGTTCTGACCTGCCAGTTGATAAATCGCTGCCAGCGTATGGGCGTTGTGCGTCGCGAACTGCGGGTAGATTAGATTCGGCACCGCCAGCAGCTTTTTCGCACAGGCGAGATATGAAACGTCGGTATACACCTTGCGGGTATAAACCGGATAGCCTTCAAGGCCGTCCATCTGCGCACGCTTGATTTCACTATCCCAGTACGCGCCTTTCACCAGGCGAATCATCAGACGGCGACGGCTGCGGGTGGCGAGATCAATCAGGTAATCAATCACCAGTGGGCAGCGTTTTTGATAAGCCTGAATAACAAAACCGATACCGTTCCAGCCTGCCAGTTCCGGCTCGAAACAGAGTTTTTCCAGCAGATCGAGGGAGATCTCCAGACGATCGGCCTCTTCGGCATCGATGTTAATACCAATATCGTACTGACGCGCCAGCAGGGTGAGTGATTTCAGACGCGGGTAAAGCTCTTCCATTACCCGGTCATACTGGGCGCGGCTATAACGCGGATGCAGCGCCGACAGTTTGATTGAAATGCCCGGCCCTTCATAGATGCCACGACCATTGGACGCTTTACCAATGGCGTGAATCGCCTGCTGATAGGAAACCATATACGCCTGTGCATCTGCGGCAGTCAGTGCAGCTTCGCCAAGCATATCGTAAGAGTAACGGAAACCTTTCTCTTCCAGCTTGCGGGCATTGGCTAACGCTTCTGCAATGGTTTCACCCGTGACGAACTGCTCGCCCATCAGGCGCATCGCCATATCCACACCTTTGCGGATCAGCGGTTCACCGCTCTTACCGATAATGCGGTTCAGCGAGCGGGAGAGGCTGGCTTCGTTATGGGTGGAAACCAGTTTGCCAGTAAACAGCAGCCCCCAGGTGGCGGCATTAACAAACAAAGACGGGCTACGACCAATGTGTGATTGCCAGTTACCGTTGCTGATTTTGTCGCGAATTAACGCATCACGGGTGGCTTTGTCGGGAATACGCAACAACGCTTCCGCCAGACACATCAGCGCCACGCCTTCCTGCGATGACAACGAAAACTCCTGCAATAACCCCTGAACCATACCTGCGCGACCACTGGCGTTTTTTTGATTACGCAGTTTATCGGCCAGTTGATACGCCAGTTTGTGCGCCTGTTCAGCAACTGGCTGCGGCAGGCGGGCTTGTTCCAGCAGCATAGAAACCGCTTCGGTTTCCGGGCGGCGATAGGCCGCTGTGATCGCGGCGCGGGAAACCGACTGGGGCAAAATTTGCTCGGCAAAGTCGAGGAATGGCTGGTGTGGTTCCTCTGCCGGAGTCGGTGCTTCATCGCTCTCATTGGCAGCGCCAGAAAGCAGCGCAGGTAGCTCCGGCAGAGTATCGCTGTTTTCCAGTTGTTCGAGATAAGAAAAAATCGCCTGCTTAATTAACCAGTGTGGTGTGCGATCGATACGTGTCGCGGCAGACTTAATACGCTCACGCGTCGCGTCGTCCAGCTTAACCCCCATGGTGGTGGTTCCCATGCCATTACTCCTGTTGTTCTGAAAGGTGCAACTTAACGTTATCGTGAAATATCCATGATGTTGCAACTTTGTGCAACCATGTTAAATGTGACATGCGTAGCAAGCTTAAAAATGAATGAAATGTTAATAAAAGAAATCGATATGACAGGGATTAAAAAAATAACTCAGACTTTTTCTCTGCGGCAGTTAACATTTTTGAAAGGTGCAACCGCAAAAAATGTGAGAGAGTGCAACCTGATGAAAAATAGTGTCGCTGAGCACTAAAATTTAATGTAAATGGTGTGTTAAATGGATTGTGAATAACCAGCGCTTCCGGCAGGATACGGTCGCCCTGGTAAAACATAAACTCTGTTACCCCGTTCCGGTGGCAGATATAACGGCAAGTTTCGACATTGCCGATAATAATTTTTTGGAGACTTTAGATGGCTATTAGCACACCGATGTTGGTGACATTTTGTGTCTATATCTTTGGCATGATATTGATTGGGTTTATCGCCTGGCGATCAACGAAAAACTTTGACGACTATATTCTGGGCGGTCGTAGCCTTGGGCCATTCGTGACGGCATTATCGGCGGGTGCGTCGGATATGAGCGGCTGGCTGTTAATGGGGTTGCCGGGCGCGGTTTTTCTTTCCGGGATTTCCGAAAGTTGGATCGCCATTGGCCTGACATTAGGCGCGTGGATCAACTGGAAGCTGGTGGCGGGGCGGTTGCGTGTGCATACCGAATACAACAATAACGCCTTAACATTGCCGGATTATTTCACCGGGCGCTTTGAAGATAAAAGCCGCATTTTGCGCATTATCTCCGCGCTGGTGATTTTGCTGTTCTTCACCATTTATTGCGCTTCGGGCATTGTGGCAGGCGCGCGTCTGTTTGAAAGTACCTTTGGCATGAGCTACGAAACGGCTCTGTGGGCGGGAGCTGCGGCGACGATCCTTTACACCTTTATTGGCGGTTTCCTCGCGGTGAGCTGGACTGACACTGTACAGGCCAGCCTGATGATTTTTGCCCTGATCCTGACGCCGGTTATCGTCATTATCAGTGTCGGTGGCTTTGGTGACTCGCTGGAAGTGATCAAACAAAAGAGCATCGAAAACGTTGATATGCTCAAAGGGCTGAACTTTGTCGCCATTATCTCACTGATGGGTTGGGGGCTGGGTTACTTCGGGCAGCCGCACATCCTGGCGCGTTTTATGGCGGCAGACTCTCACCACAGCATTGTCCATGCGCGTCGTATCAGTATGACCTGGATGATCCTCTGCCTGGCAGGGGCGGTAGCTGTCGGCTTCTTTGGTATTGCTTACTTTAATGAGCACCCGGCGGTAGCAGGTGCGGTAAACCAGAATGCTGAGCGCGTGTTTATCGAACTGGCGCAAATTCTGTTTAACCCGTGGATTGCCGGGATTCTGCTGTCGGCAATTCTGGCGGCGGTAATGTCAACCTTAAGTTGCCAGCTGCTGGTGTGCTCCAGTGCGATTACCGAAGATTTATACAAAGCGTTTCTGCGTAAACATGCCAGCCAGAAAGAGCTGGTGTGGGTAGGGCGTGTGATGGTGCTGGTGGTGGCGCTGGTGGCCATTGCGCTGGCGGCAAACCCGGAAAACCGTGTGCTGGGGCTAGTGAGTTATGCGTGGGCAGGCTTTGGCGCGGCGTTTGGTCCGGTGGTGCTGTTCTCGGTGATGTGGTCACGCATGACGCGCAACGGTGCGCTGGCGGGGATGATCATCGGGGCGCTGACGGTTATCGTCTGGAAACAGTTCGGCTGGCTGGGACTGTACGAAATTATTCCGGGCTTTATCTTCGGCAGTATTGGGATTGTAGTGTTTAGTTTGCTGGGTAAAGCGCCGTCAGCGGCGATGCAAAAACGCTTTGCCGAGGCCGATGCGCACTATCATTCGGCTCCGCCGTCACGGTTGCAGGAAAGCTAAGGGACTTAGCCTGCGGCGGTTTTGTTTGGCTTCAGCAGCGGGTTGCGCTCCCTTAATGTGCCTCGCCATATAAATTGAATGGTGCAGGGAGCGCGCAGGGGGCGGCCAATCGCCGCCGCCCCCTGCTGCCCCG
>NZ_CAOLGM010000054.1:14575-27943 GCF_948475835.1 uncultured Escherichia sp.
CTTATGTTCCGGGCAAAAAGTTAGATTTGATAATCGAGGATGGACGAAATTGCTTGATACACCCGCTTATCAGTTTTACATGGAAGTTTTGATGTATTGAGTCAGGACGGTTTTGTCGGCTGGATACGGCGTTTACGCGGCATCCGGCAAGAACACATGGCTCGTTGTAAACAATCCCATCTTTGTACCTGGAATAATCGTTTATATCCCCTGACATTACCTCTCTTTGTTTACATTTCAACATCATTTTATAAACATTCCGCTTGTATTTTTCTTTACCGTAATGATAATCGCTATCACTGCGATTTACTTTTCTTTGCATAGATTGACTCAGAAAAACGTTTAAGGGTGGGTGGCATGTTTGTTCCGTTTCTCATTATGTTGCGCGAAGGACTTGAAGCCGCGCTGATTGTCAGTTTGATTGCCAGCTATCTTAAGCGTACCCAGCGAGGCCGATGGATTGGTGTGATGTGGATTGGCGTGTTGCTTGCCGCTGCGTTGTGCCTGGGCTTGGGGATCTTCATTAACGAAACCACCGGCGAATTTCCGCAAAAAGAGCAGGAACTGTTTGAAGGTATCGTGGCGGTGATCGCCGTGGTGATCCTTACCTGGATGGTTTTCTGGATGCGCAAAGTGTCGCGCAACGTCAAAGTACAACTGGAGCAGGCAGTCGATAGCGCATTGCAGCGTGGAAATCATCATGGCTGGGCGCTGGTGATGATGGTTTTTTTTGCCGTTGCAAGGGAAGGGCTGGAGTCGGTCTTTTTCCTGCTGGCGGCATTTCAACAAGATGTCGGGATCTGGCCGCCGCTGGGTGCAATGCTCGGTCTTGCTACTGCCGTGGTGCTAGGCTTCTTGCTCTACTGGGGCGGTATTCGCCTCAATCTTGGTGCATTTTTTAAATGGACCAGCCTGTTTATTCTCTTCGTCGCCGCAGGGCTGGCAGCTGGTGCCATTCGCGCATTTCATGAAGCCGGATTGTGGAACCACTTTCAGGAAATCGCCTTCGATATGAGTGCGGTGCTCTCAACTCACTCGCTGTTTGGCACGCTGATGGAAGGGTTTTTTGGCTATCAGGAAGCGCCGAGCGTCAGCGAAGTCGCCGTCTGGTTTATTTATCTCATCCCGGCGCTGGTGGCATTTGCTCTGCCACCACGCGCAGGGGCGACAGCGTCTCGCTCCGCGTAACAAATACGACGCAAACTCTTGCTTAGTTACAACATACTTTAAAGGGATAGTCTCGTCATGACCATTAACTTCCGCCGTAACGCATTGCAGTTGAGCGTGGCTGCGCTGTTTTCTTCTGCTTTTATGGCTAACGCCGCTGATGTGACGCAGGTCAAAGTGACCGTGACGGATAAGCAGTGCGAACCGATGACCATTACGGTTAACGCCGGGAAAACACAGTTCATTATTCAGAACCATAGCCAGAAGGCGCTGGAGTGGGAGATCCTCAAAGGCGTGATGGTGGTGGAAGAGCGGGAAAATATCGCCCCTGGTTTTAGCCAGAAAATGACGGCGAATTTACAGCCTGGCGAATACGATATGACCTGCGGTCTGCTGACTAACCCGAAAGGGAAGTTGATCGTCAAAGGTGAGGCAACGGCGGATGCGGCGCAAAGTGATGCGCTGTTAAGTCTTGGTGGTGCAATTACTGCATATAAAGCGTATGTCATGGCGGAAACCACGCAGCTGGTGACCGACACCAAAGCCTTTACCGACGCGATTAAAGCAGGCGATATCGAAAAAGCGAAAGCACTGTATGCGCCGACGCGCCAGCACTATGAGCGCATTGAACCGATTGCTGAACTGTTCTCCGATCTGGATGGCAGCATTGACGCCCGTGAAGATGATTACGAGCAAAAAGCCGCTGATCCAAAATTCACCGGTTTCCACCGTCTGGAAAAAGCATTGTTTGGCGACAACACCACCAAAGGCATGGATCAGTACGCTGACCAGCTTTATACCGATGTGGTCGATTTGCAAAAACGCATCAGTGAACTGGCTTTCCCACCTTCAAAAGTGGTCGGCGGTGCAGCCGGACTGATTGAGGAAGTGGCAGCCAGCAAAATCAGCGGTGAAGAAGATCGCTACAGCCACACCGATCTGTGGGATTTCCAGGCTAACGTTGAAGGCTCGCAGAAAATTGTCGATCTGCTGCGTCCACAACTGCAAAAAGCTAACCCGGAACTGTTGGCAAAAGTCGATGCCAACTTTAAAAAGGTCGATACCATTCTGGCGAAATACCGTACTAAAGACGGTTTTGAAACCTACGACAAATTGACCGATGCCGACCGGAATGCACTGAAAGGACCGATTACTGCGCTGGCGGAAGATCTGGCGCAACTTCGCGGTGTGCTGGGATTGGATTAAGCATTATGCAGTATGAAGATAAAAACGGCGTGAATGAACCGTCACGCCGACGTTTACTGAAAGGCATTGGTGCGCTGGCGCTGGCGGGAAGTTGTCCGGTCGCTCATGCACAAAAAACGCAAAGTGCGCCGGGTACGCTTTCACCGGTTGCACGCAATGAGAAACAGCCGTTTTATGGTAAGCATCAGGCAGGGATCCTGACGCCACAACAGGCCGCAATGATGCTGGTGGCGTTTGATGTGCTTGCCAGCGATAAAGCCGATCTTGAACGGTTGTTTCGCTTGTTGACTCAGCGTTTTGCTTTTCTGACTCAGGGCGGAGCGGCACCAGAAACGCCAAATCCGCGCCTGCCACCACTCGATTCCGGCATTCTTGGCGGCTACATTGCGCCCGATAATCTCACCATCACGTTATCGGTGGGTCACTCATTGTTTGATGAGCGCTTTGGCCTTGCGCCACAGATGCCGAAAAAGTTGCAGAAGATGACGCGTTTTCCCAACGACTCGCTGGATGCGGCGTTATGTCATGGTGATGTGTTGCTACAAATTTGCGCCAACACCCAGGACACGGTGATCCATGCGCTGCGCGATATCATCAAACATACGCCAGATTTGCTCAGCGTGCGCTGGAAGCGGGAAGGGTTTATTTCCGATCACGCGGCGCGTAGTAAAGGCAAAGAGACGCCGATTAATTTGCTGGGTTTCAAAGACGGCACTGCCAATCCCGATAGCCAGAATGATAAGTTGATGCAAAAAGTGGTGTGGGTAACGGCAGATCAGCAGGAGCCAGCGTGGACAATCGGTGGCAGCTATCAGGCAGTACGCTTGATTCAGTTTCGAGTGGAATTTTGGGACAGAACTCCGCTGAAAGAACAGCAGACGATTTTTGGTCGTGATAAGCAAACCGGTGCGCCGCTGGGAATGCAGCATGAGCATGATGTTCCCGATTACGCCAGCGATCCGGAAGGGAAGGTGATTGCGCTGGACAGCCATATCCGGCTGGCGAATCCCCGCACGGCGGAGAGTGAGTCCAGCCTGATGCTGCGTCGTGGCTACAGTTATTCACTGGGCGTCACCAACTCCGGGCAACTGGATATGGGGCTACTGTTTGTCTGTTACCAACACGATCTGGAAAAAGGCTTCCTGACTGTACAAAAAAGGCTCAATGGCGAAGCGCTGGAGGAATACGTTAAACCTATCGGCGGCGGTTATTTTTTTGCGCTGCCGGGAGTGAAGGACGCGAACGATTATCTCGGAAGCGCGTTATTGCGGGTTTAATGTTTATAGACGGATAAGGCGTTCTTGCGCAGATGCCTGATGCGATGCTTGCGCGTCTTCTTATGCCTACAATCGGTGCGGGTTCGGTAGGCGGATAAGGCGTTCACGCCGCATCCGGCGTTCGTGCGCAGATGCCTGATGCGAATCCTGCTGAAAGCACACAGCTTTTTTCATATCTGTCATCACTCTGTCATCTTTCCAGTAGAAACTAATGTCACTGAAATGGTGTTTTATGGTTAAATATAAGTGAATATATTGTTGCAATGAATGCGAGATCTGTTGTAATTATTAAGTAGCAGCGGAAGTTCCCGGCAGTGATAGTCAGTCACTATGGAGATCGCGGATGGTAACGTCCTGTTCTGGACAATGTCTTGTTAAGCTACGCTCCACCACTTGCGGAGATTTCTCCTCCGGTAGCAACTTCGTCACTCTGTATTTTTCTCACTTCCTCTCTTTACTCGTGTTACCGACGCCGCAAACGGTGTGCGTAGCCGTTTTTCGGCATTTTATCCAAAAGCAAACTATGGCTTACAAGGAAGCCAACCCTCTGATGTTCGTGCGCATAATCGCGCTGCCAACGGCGCGTGTGATGAATACAAACAACTCAAGGTGCTCTCCATGGGAAGACAAAAAGCAGTGATCAAAGCTCGTCGTGAGGCAAAACGTGTGCTGAGACGGGATTCGCGCAGCCATAAGCAGCGTGAAGAAGAATCGGTCACCTCGCTTGTGCAGATGGGCGGCGTAGAAGCCATTGGTATGGCCCGCGACAGTCGCGATACTTCGCCCATCCTCGCGCGAAATGAAGCGCAATTGCACTATCTGAAGGCTATTGAGAGTAAGCAGCTGATATTCGCCACGGGCGAAGCCGGGTGCGGAAAAACCTGGATCAGCGCAGCAAAAGCGGCAGAGGCCCTGATACATAAGGATGTCGACAGGATTATCGTCACCCGTCCAGTTCTGCAAGCCGATGAAGATCTTGGCTTCTTACCTGGAGATATCGCAGAAAAGTTTGCTCCCTATTTTCGCCCGGTCTACGACGTGCTGGTCCGGCGCTTAGGGGCTTCCTTTATGCAGTACTGCCTGCGACCGGAAATAGGGAAGGTGGAAATTGCGCCGTTCGCCTATATGCGTGGACGTACCTTTGAAAATGCAGTCGTCATTCTTGACGAGGCGCAGAATGTGACTGCCGCGCAAATGAAAATGTTTTTAACCCGCCTCGGGGAGAACGTGACGGTTATCGTCAACGGTGATATCACGCAATGCGATTTGCCTCGCGGCGTGTGCTCCGGATTAAGTGACGCGCTGGAACGTTTCGAAGAAGATGAAATGGTTGGGATCGTCCGGTTCGGTAAAGAGGACTGCGTACGTTCGGCACTTTGCCAACGTACGCTGCATGCATACAGTTAAGTGTATTATCGGTGCAGAGCCCGGGCGAACCGGGCTTTGTTTTGGGTGTTTATGCCCGGACTAGCGCTTTTTCTGAAACAACCATTTTTATTTGCCCCTGGCTGGTGAAGTGTACGCTCATCCTATGGCTTTTTTGTAGTTGCTGATAGAGCTCATCAGGTATTGCTAAGCTCTCTGCATATTCTTGCGGCGTATATTGGTAGGCTGCATGATGCTGCTGTTTTTGAAAACGCAGCTTATTGTACAGCGCCCAGACAATTAACACGACGGCATTCGCCACTGCCAGCAAAAAATAGAACTGAAGTCGGCTTCTGGCCTCGCTTTGCCAGTAATAACCCGTCAGCAGATCCATGGCGAATAAGAATATGAACAAAGCAAATAATGTCCACAAGATGGTTGTGGCAACATAATCAACCAGTAAACGTACTGGCGATTGTCGGGTCGTAATAATTAAATTGTTCATATTAACCTCTCAGAATCCCGCGATCGGGACTTACCCAACGGGCGCGTTGCTTTTTAGGCATCAACATGACTCGTGTAAATGATACCAATGTCGTTGCCAGGCTCAGCATCCAGAAAATAACCGGGAACCAAATAATCCAGAAAAGCGATGAAGTCAGATTATGCTCATAGCGATTCTCGATCATCAGGCTGACAATAAATTGCAGTAAACATAACGTACACAATAATATTCCGGCAGTATGTGTCGCAGCGATATGTGTCAATTCAATATTTAACGGTACACCGGCAAGTTGGACTGCGTAAATAATGAAACCGACCAGGCAGGTAAAGGCCCATATTGTCGTCAGACAGTATTCAAAAAACAGTGGCCACATTCGAAAGTTTTCTTTGCGCCATAGCCTTGTCATATTTTTGAGGAATACTTCTGCACCGCCCTGAGCCCAGCGCAGGCGCTGTTTCCACAGCCCTTTTAACGTTTCAGGCATTAATATCCAGCACAGTGCCCGTGGCTCGTAAAAAATCGTCCACTGATTCAACTGCAGCTTCCAGCTAATATCAATATCTTCGGTGATCATATCGTCACTCCAGTAACCCACTTCTGCCAGGGCGCTGCGACGAAATGCGGCAATAACACCGGAAACGGTAAATACGTTTCCATAGATACGCTGGGTTCGCTTGATCAAACCAATAATTGAGGAATACTCGCCAACCTGAATTTTACCCACCAGGGTAGAACGTGTTCGAATACGAGGATTACCGGTTACGGCACCCACACGCGGGTTGTACAACATCGGTTCCACAATATATGCCGCCGCATCGCGGTCTAATAACGCATCGCCATCAATGCACACCAGATATTCACTTTTCGCCGCGGCAGCTCCGGTTTTAAGCGCAATGGCTTTCCCCTGGTTTTGCGCCAGATGAATGACCCGCAAATGGGGAATTTGTGCAGCCATGCGATCCAGGATGGCACGGGTTTTATCTGTTGAACCGTCATTTACGGCAATAACTTCAATGTTCTCATAACGCTGTGCTAAAGCGGCGTGTATGGTTTCCTCAACGTTTTTCTCCTCATTAAAACAGGGAATGATAATGGAGATAGACGGATTATCTTTCAACTGGGGAGCTGGTGCGTTTTCTCCCCACGGCCAGTGGCGTTCACGATAGACCCAGAAATAGACGCCGCCAACAATCCACATAATGGACATAAAAAACGGCCAGAAGAAAACGAACCTCATCATCAGTTCACCAGAGTGAAAGTACGCTACGCATAGGGGTATGCATAACACCAGACATAATATAAAAAACGATACGATGCGATTAATCATTTTTCGGATACCAGGCTGTTGAAAACTCAGGACGAATAAGGTCTATTTCAGGTTGGTTATGCAGAAAATTGTCGGGATAATAACCATAGTTTTTCACTCCATTCAGTTGTAATAGGCTCATCCAGTGAGCGAGTTGTTGCGAAGAAATAGCCTGATGCTGACCATTTTTCTGCCAGTTTTGTGCCTGTAATTCTAAAATAGATTTGTCTTTAGCCTGAGGGATGTTTTTAATTTGATTGGTCAATTGTATTAACCATTGGTCAGCCGATTTTTCTGCGACACCTTCCAGATAAGGCATAGCCATAATAGCGGTCCAGTCATAGCTTTTTAGGAAATCAGCATAATTCTGTGCAAACCAGGCTTCACTTTCAGGTTGTATTACCGGAAGTGCAAAAATATTTCGTGCAGTTTTAATATGTGGACCGCGAATGGCTTTTACGCGCGCACTAAGTTCTAAAGTGAAGTCAGTTAACGCACGACTTTTAAAGCGGGCCCACTGTTTAAATTGCTCCGGGTTTTGTCGAATTTCGCTCAGACTCCCGCTAAAGCCTGCTTGCTGATAAGCCGTGATAGCCGGTGCACTGGCATCTTCATAATCTGAAAGCAAAGCATCATCGTGGAACAATATGCCATCAAAAGCAGCATGTCCGGCAAGATCTTCATATAACATGCCAACTTGTGCTCTGACTCTGTCATCGAAAGGAGAGAGACGGTGATATTGTTCAGGATGAATTTGTGCTTTTTTCTCCCCTGTTGGTAAGTATTTTACTCGCGTTAATGTGGGATCTAAATCCCAGCTTAATACCGGCATCCACGCATAGATGTTTACACCTGAGCGGGTACGTAATTGCCAGGCAACCCGACTAAAAATATCTGCTTTCATTGGTAGCAAACGATTTGGAAACCAGACCTCTTTGACCAGCCCATCACCATCGGGATCAGCAAATGCCTGCAAATACACGGTTGATATTTGCATATCTTTCACCCGCTGAATTAGCACATCAATATTGCGATCCATTTGCTGGCGGTTTTCGTCATAAACGTAATCAAGATCGATATGCATTATCCGTTGTGATGATTTTTCCTGTACGGTAATAATTTGCTGGGCAAACTCTTTTAATGAGGGATTATTGGCGATTAATACTCGCGGAATGGAATCCAATTGTGACGCATTTGCCAAACCTGATTCAAGGGTGAAGAACATGTCATAACCGAGTTTTTTTAATTCCTCTATCGCTATGCCATTCGCTTCGCCATAAGGCCAAACAAAAACGTGTGGATTTACCTTAGCCTTTGTACGCAGGTATTCTGTCATTTTTACAGCATCCAGACGAATTCTTTCCCGGTATTCTGCTGCGGTTTCATACCGTGCGTGGTCAGTAAAATATGCACGATTTACATATACAGGCAATAAGCTGCCGGTGGCATTAGCCTGAATACCGTAGTGAGAATTCCATGTATGAGAAGCGACCTCAACGAGCGGGGAACGCGCAACTTCTCGCACTTGTTGCCACGTGGCAAAATATTCTCGATCGACCAACTCATCGCCAAATTTTACTTGTTTATCCGCTGGCGTATCGACCCAACTGCCGACGGGGGCCCATACAGCAGGCCACTGGAAGGCCTGAAGAATTGGGAAGACGCGGGTATAAAAACTCTGGTAGCCGTCATCAAAAGTCAGCACTACAGCTTTTTCCGGTAGCGGTTTTCCTCCTCGATGTGCTTCACGAATTTGAGCAATACTGACCGGTTGATAACCGTTCTCGCGCAGCCAGGCAAATTGTTCACGCAGTGCTGATGTCCGCACTGACATAAAACGCTGGTCGGCAGCTTCGTCTTCAACGTTATGCCATGAAATCGCCACAAAACCATTATGCGGCCACGGTTGCTCGGCGAGTAAAGATTCGCGATCCTGTGGCGGTATAAATGATGTTCTTGACTGGCTAATGCACGCGGTGAGCATAATTATACTCACCAGCATCAGGAGATATTTATTTCCATTACGTAACATATTTATCCTTAAAATCTGAATGTCATATCGAATTCAACGTATAAGTTGTGTTCTCTGTCACCGTCATAAGGTCGTTTTTCCCAGCGTAGCGTTGCGCCAGCATCAATCACGTCATTCCAACTAATGCGTTGCCCGTAGCCGAGTTGGGTGACGACATCCGTGCCATAATGTTTTTGCCAGGAGGCACCAACACCTGCGCTGAATATTTGCTCCCAGCTATTTTCATAGCTTCGCCATAACAAATGGCTTGCCTCAAATGCCGGAACAATATCGAACGTTTTTATAGGGTTGTAGTATGGGGTATCGTGTTCTGTATTTTGTTCGTAATACAGACTGGGTAGGAAATCGACAATCAAATATGGTGAAGACCAGATGCGTTCCTGACCCTCAAGTGAGACTTCATGACGCTGGTTACTGTCGGATAAATCAGTGAAAGCCCAGGAGACACCGTACTTACGCCGCTCATTTTGATACCAGCGAACATAAGCCTGAGCACTGTTGCCTGTAACACCATTTTTCATTGCCCGTAATGGAACGCGGTGAGAGAGGCGTTCCAGTTGCGAACCAATACGCCAGTTATCATTAAAATCATACCAGCCAGACAGGCGCGCGCCGGGTTTATGCTCATGATTGAAAACGCGTTCAGCGTACTCTGCCTCGAGCCAGATATTACGTGACCGCCACTCAACACCCGCAAGCCAGTCGCGAACAATCCCTTTTCCTTCGCTAAATTGTCCATCGGCATAACCGAATCCAGCAAAACCGCGCCAGTTATCCTTCAGCGGTGGTGAATAAACGATGGTGGTTAAGTCGACATCATGTTTACCACTATCCGGGCCTTCGGCATCAATTCCTGTTGAGCCAGCGATACGAAGCTCTGCAAGATTATGTACATCAACCGCACGTTTTAATCGTACAACGCCGGGATCTTGCGGTTCACGTTCGACAACATCGTGCGTTAAGACAGCTGCCTGCTGCCATTCTTGTAACGTTAATGCTGTCCAGGCTTGTTCAACCTCCAGATTAATATTACGTGGCTCGATCACTTCTGCTTTTTTTAATTCATTTTCTGCTGCACGAGGCCAACCGCGGGCTTGTAACACACTCGCGTAATCAATGCGCAGTCCCTGATTTCCTGGTGCGTTATAAGCAAGCTCTCTGGCTGTCATTTCAGCCTGAGGAAGATCATTACTATATTTTGCTACGGTTGAGAGAAACGAATGCCCCTGTAACCAGGTATCATTCGGGATGCTCGTAGGCGTGCCCATTAACCGCAGGAAAGGCGGCGAAGTATTAATGGTATGTTGGGTGACAGTTAGCGCGCCGGGATAATTTTCACTCTCCAGGTGGCTGTAAAAGAGATCCGCAAGTTCTTCATCGGATAAATCCGGGGCAATGGTCTCCTTGTGATAAAAGAGCTCGGTCATTATTGACTGTGCTTTTTTCGGCTGATGATCTTTGAGATAAGCCGACGCAACCCAATATTGCGCCCAGAGCGGAATAATTTGCCCCGTCTTTTTTAAACGCTGATAGTGAGAAATAACGTCTTTATAACGATCGCGAGTTAATAACGCGCCAAGATGATCAATCTGAATACGCTGGTACTGGGCAGTGCGGTCTGGGTTATCGTGCCACAGAATTTCTAATGCAGCGTATTGGGCGAGGGCGCGATCGGCAATGGCATAACGTTCACTTTCACTGCGCGTAGGCATAAACGACAGTCTGACCAGTTCGGCATGAATATCAGCGCGAATATCTGGCGTTAAATTGGCATCGTCAATCGCGGCAACAAGTTGATTATTCTGTAATGCCTGCACGTATTCTGTGGGATATTGTTGCGTAGAGGCATTTTCAGGTAATGACTCTGTCATCGCCCGTAATTCATCCTGATGACGCCCCGCCAGTTTATAGATATAGGCTTCTGCGAGTAAATTGGCTTTGTCCGGTGCTCCAGAGTTAAGCTGCTTAAGTTTAACCAGCGCAGTATCATAGTGACCCGCATCTGCCAGGGTTAAAATTTGTCCCCGTTGATAATCCTTATTTTGCGGCTCCAGAGAGAGCGCCTTTTGCCACAGTGTAAGTGAATTTTGCCATTGTTGCAGGTTACGATAAGCGATGGCGACAGCTGCATAACCACGCGCTGGTAATTGCTGATGACGGTAGCTGTTGTAAATGGTAATAACCTGTTTATCTTGCCCGGCCCATAAGGCAATCTGTAACCAGTCAGCAATTTGGTTATTACTGAGTGCTGATTTTTGTGCAAACCATAACAAAGCTGGCTGAGTATTTCCCTTGCGAGCTTCAATAATCAATGCATCATAGGCGTTATTAACGGCACTCTTCGCCGCGGGACTCACTGCTAAAAATGCGGCAGTAAGAATTTTCAAAGCCCATTTGGTTTGCGGGCACCTTTTTCTGCTACTTGAATACATCCTGTATTACTCCATGTATTGCCAAAATCTCTCTCTGTATCTAATGACAGGTAACTGAAAAGAAAGATATTTTTTGCACCTCATAATCCGTTATTAAACGCGGAAGAGAGACGTGAATTGTTGATGATGAGAAGAAGAAATGATGAGCAGAGTGTCCATATAAAATCCTTTTCTCGCCCGAAAATCCATTCCAATGATGAGGATCTTCAGGAATACGGCATAATTCCCAATGCCTTTTTCAAAATAAGTTAGGAGTAAAATAATTAAATCAGTAAATTCCGATGCATGATTTCGGATTTTTCGAAAGTCCTGATGAAAGGCTGCGCTACGGCACTCACGGATTTAATTGTTATTCCTAATGTATCTATGAATTAATGTTTTATAAGGATTTTCTATAACCATTTATAAGTATTTTCAAGCCTAGCTTGTTGCAAACAATGTATAAAGCACTTAGGCAATAATAATTACATTCAGCAACTATCATCATCGGTATTGTTTGTGGGCGGAATTTCATATTGACAACAGTACAGTTCTTATATCTATTAATAATAGAAAGGGATCTACAACCTACAGATTGGTGTAGCTTTATGGAAAAAGACTATTTGAGAATTAGTAGTACTGTATTAGTGAGCTTATTGTTTGGGCTTGCTTTGGTTTTGGTGAATAGTTGGTTTAATCAGCCAGGCGTTGAGGAAGTTGTTCCACGATCAACCTATCTGATGGTAATGATTGCTTTATTTTTTATCGATACTGTTGCATTTATTTTTATGCAGTTGTATTTCATTTATGACCGTAGGCAATTTTCAAACTGTATACTTAGTTTGGCTTTTCTGAGTTGTTTGATTTACTTTGTTAAAACCGTCATTATCATTCAGCAAATTATTGAGGGGCGTTTGACAAGCAGTGTTGTCCAAAATGACATTGCAATCTATTATTTGTTTCGTCAGATGAGTTTGTGCATATTAATATTTCTGGCATTGGTGAATAAAGTTAGTGAAAACACAAAACAGCGCAATTTATTTTCCAAAAAAATGACTTTGTGCATAAGTTTGTTTTTTGTTTTTGGGGGGCCGATAGTTGCTCACATACTTTCTAGTCATTATGAGAGCTACAATTTACACATTGCCGAGTTAACCAATGAAAATGGTCAGGTGGTTTGGAAAGCCTCATATGTTACCATAATGATTTTCATGTGGTTAACCTTGCTTTCGGTTAATCTATACTTTAATGGTTTACGCTATGATATCTGGAATGGAGTGACGGTGATTGCTTTTTGTGCCGTACTGTACAATATCTCTCTGTTATTTATGAGCAGGTATAGCGTGTCCACTTGGTATATTAGTCGCACTATTGAAGTAGTCAGTAAGTTAACCGTTATGGTAATATTTATGTGCCATATATTCAGTGCGCTACGAGTAACAAAGAACATTGCACATCGCGATCCCTTAACCAATATATTTAACAGAAATTATTTTTTTAATGAACTGACAGTTCAATCAGCATCAGCCCAAAAAACGCCTTATTGCGTCATGATTATGGATATCGACCACTTCAAAAAAGTCAACGACACCTGGGGGCATCCGGTTGGCGATCAGGTGATAAAAACAGTGGTGAATATCATTGGGAAAAGCATACGACCAGATGACCTTTTAGCGCGCGTCGGCGGCGAAGAGTTTGGCGACTTGCTGACGGACATCGATACTGAACGTGCGAAAGCTTTAGCGGAAAGGATTCGGGAAAATGTTGAGCGTTTAACTGGCGATAATCCTGAATACGCTATACCACAAAAAGTGACGATTAGTATTGGCGCTGTTGTGACTCAGGAAAATGCGTTAAACCCAAATGAGATCTATCGACTGGCTGATAACGCACTTTACGAGGCGAAAGAGACCGGGCGTAATAAGGTGGTTGTGAGGGATGTGGTGAATTTTTGTGAGTCACCATAAAGCGGCATTTTGATCCTACCCACGTAATATGGACACAGGCCTAAGCGAGGTTCTTGTTTTCAAATTGTTCCGGACTGAGGCCGCCACACCAACTGTGCCGCCGCCACCGATTGTAATCACATTCGATATAAT
>NZ_CAOLGM010000055.1:0-26896 GCF_948475835.1 uncultured Escherichia sp.
ACGGTGCACCTTGCTGATAGGCGGCGATATGGGCAGTTAACGCCAGTACCGAAGGGGAAGAAAGCCCATCACGTCCTTTCAGTGCCGATAAATAGGCATCACGGCTGCTGCTATTTTCTATAATCCCGTAAGCACCGGTCAGCGCGGGAATATTGAAACTTTTCGAGCCCGACGTCAGCAACGCCCAGTCTCCCCGCGCCACATTACTCCAGGGAATATGCGGCTGCTCGCCCCAGACCATATCCATATGGATTTCATCGGAAATAACCCGCACACCATGACGCTCGCACAGGTCAGCCATGATCTCCAGCTCATCGCACGTCCACACTTTCCCGGTAGGATTCTGTGGGCTACACAGGAGCATAATTTTACATTCTGGTTTCGCCAACACGGCTTCCAGCTTGCCCATATCGCAAAACCAGTCGTCAGCCTGCTTCTCTAAAGCAACGGGCATTACTGTGCGCTGGTTACCTTCAATGGCCTTGTAAAATGCGTCATAGGCGGGCGTGTGGATCACCACGCCTTCACCTGTTTCAGACCACTGACGAATCAGTTCTGAAACCATATAGATGACAGAAGGGCCATACACCACCGTCTGCGTATCAATTGCGGTGTAATGCTGGGTGGAAAACCAGTGGGCAATAGCCGCGAGAAACTCATCGTTTTTCCAGCGGCTGTAGCCAAATACGCCGTGCATCAGGCGCTGATTCAGCGCCTCGATAATGCAGGGGGCAGTGGCAAAATCCATGTCTGAAATCGTGAACGGTAACAGGTCAGCAGTGCCGAAACGGTCAGCGACATAATCCCACTGTGTACACCATGTGCCATGACGATCCACGACCTTTGAAAAATCGAACATATCTTATCCTTATGCCCGGACAGTATGCATCAGACCGGCCATTTCATCTTTTACTGACTGAACTTGTGGCCCGATAACAACCTGCAGGTTATGTTGATTAAGTTGTACTACGCCAATTGCCCGATTGTCCTTCAGTGCCTGCACATTAACAAGCGACATATCTTTCACAGACAAACGCAGACGGGTAATGCAGTTATCGAGGCTGACAATATTGTCGGCACCGCCTAATGCTTCGAGGATTGCAGGAACGTTGTAACCTGATTTACCCGGCGCACCGGCAACGGCTTTTTCGATTGAGCTGGCAACTTCGCTATCGCGCCCCGGGGTTTTCAGATTGAAGCGGGTGATAGCGAAACGGAAGATGACGTAGTAAACGACAAACCAGATTGCCGCCACCACTGGCACCATGTACCACTTGGTTGACAGACCATGCAAAATACCGAACACCACGAAGTCGATGATATTGCCGTCGGTATTACCGATGGTGACGCCGAGCACAGACATGACAGTGAAGCCGAGGCCGGTTAACAGCGCGTGGATGACATACAGAACTGGCGCCACGAACAGGAACAGGAATTCCAGCGGTTCGGTCGTGCCGCCAACGACACAGGCGATCAGGCCAGAAATCAGCAGACCTTTAATTTTATGGCGATTTTCCGGGCGCGCGCAGTGATACATAGCTAACGCTGCACCTGGCAGACCGCCGAGAAACGCAGGCATTTTACCTTGCGAAAGGAAACGCGTGGCGCTTTCAGAAAAACCGTGAGTGGTCGGGCAACTCAATTGCGCCTGGAAGATGGTCAGTGCGCCGCTGACGGTTTGACCGCAGACTTCCTGCGTGCCGCCTGCGTCGGTAAAGCGAATTAATGCCACCAGAATGTGATGCAGACCAAACGGCAACAGCAGACGTTCACCGGTACCAAACAGCATCGGTCCGAAATCACCCGCGCTGTTTATCATATGGCCCAAGCCGCTAATACCCATGGCGAAAATCGGCCAGACTAATGGAATCACCAGGCCGATAAGGCCCATCACCAGCGAGGAGATAATTGGTACGAAGCGCGTACCGCCGAAGAATGCCAGCGCATCCGGCAGGCGGATATTATGGAAACGCTCATGCAGCATCCAGACGATAATACCGGCGATCACCGCACCGAGGATCCCGGTATCGATCGACTGGATCCCAAGAATGCTCTGGATGTTATTGGCTTTCAGAACCGCGGCATCCGTGGTTGGCAGAATGCCTTTATTGGTCAACCAGAAGTTTACCGCGAGGTTCATTACCGCATAACCGACGAAGCCAGCGAATGCCGCTACGCCTTTATTTTCGCGTGCCAGGCCCAGCGGGATGGCGATACAGAACATGACAGGCAGGAAACTAAAAGCAAACGAGCCAATCTTACTCATCCAGGTAAAGATAGCCTGCAACACGGGGTTGCCCAGGACCGGGATCAGGGTTATGACATCATGGCTGCTAAGAGAACTACCAATGCCGAGCATAATGCCGCAGAACGACAATAATGCCACGGGTAACATGAAGGTTTTGCCTAACTGCTGGAAGAACTCCCACAGCGTGACTTTCGGTGCTGTTTTCGCCGTCATAAAACGACTCCTCGTAGAGAACAATCTGGATTCAGTAAATTGCGCGAGAAGATAAAACGTTTTATCAAATTTTAGTGAGGCATAAATCACATTACGCAACGATAATAGCGGGTATAAGATAAATAAAAGGTAAAACGTTTTATCTGTCACATAATCAGGGAGTAGGTCATCTGCATGGCTACCGCCAAAAAAATAACCATTCATGATGTTGCGCTGGCTGCGGGCGTGTCGGTAAGTACCGTTTCGCTGGTGCTTAGTGGCAAAGGGCGAATCTCTACCGCCACAGGAGAACGCGTTAACGCCGCCATTGAAGAGCTGGGATTTGTGCGCAATCGCCAGGCGTCGGCGCTGCGCGGCGGGCAAAGCGGCGTCATTGGTTTGATCGTCCGTGATTTATCTGCGCCGTTTTACGCCGAATTGACGGCCGGATTGACGGAAGCTCTGGAAGCGCAGGGACGGATGGTTTTTTTGCTTCACGGCGGTAAAGACGGCGAGCAGCTGGCACAGCGGTTTTCACTGTTACTGAATCAGGGTGTGGATGGTGTGGTAATTGCCGGGGCTGCAGGAAGCAGCGATGACCTGCGACGGATGGCAGAAGAAAAAGCTATCCCGGTGATTTTCGCTTCCCGTGCCAGTTATCTTGATGATGTTGATACGGTTCGCCCGGACAACATGCAGGCTGCACAGTTGTTGACGGAGCATCTCATTCGCAATGGGCATCAGCGGATCGCCTGGCTGGGAGGGCAAAGTTCCTCATTAACCCGTGCAGAACGGGTGGGGGGCTATTGTGCAACTCTACTAAAATTTGGCCTGCCGTTTCATAGCGATTGGGTGTTGGAGTGCACTTCCAGCCAGAAGCAAGCCGCGGAAGCTATCACGGCGCTTTTACGTCATAACCCGACCATCAGTGCCGTGGTTTGCTATAACGAAACTATTGCGATGGGGGCATGGTTTGGTTTGCTCAAAGCAGGGCGGCAAAGCGGGGAAAGCGGAGTCGATCGTTACTTTGAGCAACAGGTTTCGCTGGCGGCATTTACCGATGCGACACCAACCACACTTGATGATATACCTGTTACCTGGGCCAGCACGCCAGCGCGGGAACTTGGTATCACACTTGCGGATCGCATGATGCAAAAAATCACCCATGAAGAGACGCATTCACGCAATCTTATTATTCCCGCCCGGCTCATTGCGGCGAAATAATCCTCTCTTTATCTGCTATACCTGGTAGTGTCCTTTCCTCAAGGTTAATGATAAAAAATGTGGCACACAGGCGGTGCCTTTTATTTTTACTGAAGTTCACAGGAGGTTTATGTGTTTAATTCTGACAACCTGAGACTCGACGGAAAATGCGCCATCATCACAGGTGCGGGTGCAGGTATTGGTAAAGAAATCGCCATTACATTCGCGACAGCTGGCGCATCTGTGGTGGTCAGTGATATTAACGCCGACGCAGCTAACCATGTTGTAGACGAAATTCAACAACTGGGTGGTCAGGCATTTGCCTGCCGTTGTGATATTACTTCCGAACAGGAACTCTCTGCACTGGCAGACTTTGCCGTCAGTAAGCTGGGTAAAGTTGATATCCTGGTTAACAACGCCGGTGGCGGTGGTCCTAAACCGTTTGATATGCCAATGGCAGATTTTCGCCGTGCTTATGAACTGAATGTGTTTTCTTTTTTCCATCTGTCACAACTTGTTGCGCCAGAAATGGAAAAAAATGGCGGTGGCGTTATTCTGACCATCACTTCTATGGCGGCAGAAAATAAAAATATAAACATGACTTCCTATGCATCATCTAAAGCTGCGGCCAGTCATCTGGTCAGAAATATGGCATTTGACCTGGGTGAAAAAAATATTCGGGTGAATGGCATTGCGCCGGGGGCAATATTAACCGATGCCCTGAAATCCGTTATTACACCAGAAATTGAACAAAAAATGTTACAGCACACGCCGATCAGACGTCTGGGCCAACCGCAAGATATTGCTAACGCGGCGCTGTTCCTTTGCTCGCCTGCAGCCAGCTGGGTAAGCGGACAAATTCTCACCGTCTCCGGTGGTGGGGTACAGGAGCTCAATTAATACACTAACGAACCGGTAAACAGCCGTATGTGTTGTTTACCGGGATAGCGTGTGCAATTCATCAACGTCTCTGCTAAACAACTGGCAGCCAAATCACGGCTATTGGTTAACCAATAGCTGGATGAAAAGCATACGAATAGAGTGTGCCTTCGCACTATTCAACAGCAATGATAGGCGCTCACCTGACAACGCGGTAAACTAGTTATTCACGCTAACTATAATGGTTTAATGATGGATAACATGCAGACTGAAGCACAACCGACACGGACCCGGATCCTCAATGCTGCCAGAGAGATTTTTTCAGAAAATGGATTTCACAGTGCCTCGATGAAAGCCATCTGTAAATCCTGCGCCATTAGTCCCGGGACGCTCTATCACCATTTCATCTCCAAAGAAGCCTTGATTCAGGCGATTATCTTACAGGACCAGGAGAGGGCGCTGGCCCGTTTCCGGGAACCGATTGAAGGGATTCATTTTGTTGACTATATGGTCGAGTCTATTGTCTCTCTCACCCATGAAGCCTTTGGGCAACGGGCGCTGGTGGTCGAAATTATGGCGGAAGGGATGCGTAACCCACAGGTCGCCGCCATGCTTAAAAATAAGCATATGACGATCACTGAATTTGTTGCCCAGCGGATGCGTGATGCCCAGCAAAAAGGCGAGATAAGCCCAGACATCAACACGTCAATGACTTCACGTTTACTGCTGGATCTGACCTACGGTGTACTGGCCGATATCGAAGCGGAAGATCTGGCGCGTGAAGCGTCGTTTGCTCAGGGATTACGCGCGATGATTGGCGGTATCTTAACCGCATCCTGATCCTCTCATTTCGCGGGCTGGTGATAACTGTGCCCGCGTTTCATACTTTAATTTCCCTGTACAAAATACAATCTAGCCGGGATCGGAGAATTCCCCCCCAAAAATATTCACCGTAGCCATATGTCATGAGAGTTTATCGTTCCCAATATACTCGAACGAACGTTCGGTTGCTTATTTTATGGCTTCTGTCAACGCCGTTTTAAAGATTAATGCGATCAATATCACGCTGTGGGTATTGCAGTTTTTGGTTTTTTGATCGCGGTGTCAGTTCTTTTTATTTCCATTTCTCTTCCATGGGTTTCTCACAGATAACTGTGTGCAACACAGAATTGGTTAACTAATCAGATTAAAGGTTGACCAGTATTTTTATCTTAATGAGGAGTCCCTTATGTTACGTCCTGTAGAAACCCCAACCCGTGAAATCAAAAAACTCGACGGCCTGTGGGCATTCAGTCTGGATCGCGAAAACTGTGGAATTGATCAGCGTTGGTGGGAAAGCGCGTTACAAGAAAGCCGGGCAATTGCTGTGCCAGGCAGTTTTAACGATCAGTTCGCCGATGCAGATATTCGTAATTATGCGGGCAACGTCTGGTATCAGCGCGAAGTCTTTATACCGAAAGGTTGGGCAGGCCAGCGTATCGTGCTGCGTTTCGATGCGGTCACTCATTACGGCAAAGTGTGGGTCAATAATCAGGAAGTGATGGAGCATCAGGGCGGCTATACGCCATTTGAAGCCGATGTCACGCCGTATGTTATTGCCGGGAAAAGTGTACGTATCACCGTTTGTGTGAACAACGAACTGAACTGGCAGACTATCCCGCCGGGAATGGTGATTACCGACGAAAACGGCAAGAAAAAGCAGTCTTACTTCCATGATTTCTTTAACTATGCCGGGATCCATCGCAGCGTAATGCTCTACACCACGCCGAACACCTGGGTGGACGATATCACCGTGGTGACGCATGTCGCGCAAGACTGTAACCACGCGTCTGTTGACTGGCAGGTGGTGGCCAATGGTGATGTCAGCGTTGAACTGCGTGATGCGGATCAACAGGTGGTTGCAACTGGACAAGGCACTAGCGGGACTTTGCAAGTGGTGAATCCGCACCTCTGGCAACCGGGTGAAGGTTATCTCTATGAACTGTGCGTCACAGCCAAAAGCCAGACAGAGTGTGATATCTACCCGCTTCGCGTCGGCATCCGGTCAGTGGCAGTGAAGGGCGAACAGTTCCTGATTAACCACAAACCGTTCTACTTTACTGGCTTTGGTCGTCATGAAGATGCGGACTTGCGTGGCAAAGGATTCGATAACGTGCTGATGGTGCACGACCACGCATTAATGGACTGGATTGGGGCCAACTCCTACCGTACCTCGCATTACCCTTACGCTGAAGAGATGCTCGACTGGGCAGATGAACATGGCATCGTGGTGATTGATGAAACTGCTGCTGTCGGCTTTAACCTCTCTTTAGGCATTGGTTTCGAAGCGGGCAACAAGCCGAAAGAACTGTACAGCGAAGAGGCAGTCAACGGGGAAACTCAGCAAGCGCACTTACAGGCGATTAAAGAGCTGATAGCGCGTGACAAAAACCACCCAAGCGTGGTGATGTGGAGTATTGCCAACGAACCGGATACCCGTCCGCAAGGTGCACGGGAATATTTCGCGCCACTGGCGGAAGCAACGCGTAAACTCGACCCGACGCGTCCGATCACCTGCGTCAATGTAATGTTCTGCGACGCTCACACCGATACCATCAGCGATCTCTTTGATGTGCTGTGCCTGAACCGTTATTACGGATGGTATGTCCAAAGCGGCGATTTGGAAACGGCAGAGAAGGTACTGGAAAAAGAACTTCTGGCCTGGCAGGAGAAACTGCATCAGCCGATTATCATCACCGAATACGGCGTGGATACGTTAGCCGGGCTGCACTCAATGTACACCGACATGTGGAGTGAAGAGTATCAGTGTGCATGGCTGGATATGTATCACCGCGTCTTTGATCGCGTCAGCGCCGTCGTCGGTGAACAGGTATGGAATTTCGCCGATTTTGCGACCTCGCAAGGCATATTGCGCGTTGGCGGTAACAAGAAAGGGATCTTCACTCGCGACCGCAAACCGAAGTCGGCGGCTTTTCTGCTGCAAAAACGCTGGACTGGCATGAACTTCGGTGAAAAACCGCAGCAGGGAGGCAAACAATGAATCAACAACTCTCCTGGCGCACCATCGTCGGCTACAGCCTCGGTGACGTCGCCAATAACTTCGCCTTCGCAATGGGGGCGCTCTTCCTATTGAGTTACTACACCGACGTCGCTGGCGTCGGTGCCGCTGCGGCGGGCACCATGCTGTTACTGGTGCGGGTATTCGATGCCTTCGCCGACGTCTTTGCCGGACGAGTGGTGGACAGTGTGAATACCCGCTGGGGAAAATTCCGCCCGTTTTTACTCTTCGGTACTGCGCCGTTAATGATCTTCAGCGTGCTGGTATTCTGGGTACCGACCGACTGGAGCCATAGCAGCAAAGTAGTGTATGCATATTTGACCTACATGGGCCTCGGGCTTTGCTACAGCCTGGTGAATATTCCTTATGGTTCACTTGCTACCGCGATGACCCAACAACCACAATCCCGCGCCCGTCTGGGCGCGGCTCGCGGGATTGCCGCTTCATTAACCTTTGTCTGCCTGGCATTTCTGATAGGACCGAGCATTAAGAACTCCAGCCCGGAAGAGATGGTGTCGGTATACCATTTCTGGACGATTGTGCTGGCGATTGCCGGAATGGTGCTTTACTTCATCTGCTTCAAATCGACGCGTGAGAATGTGGTACGTATCGTGGCGCAGCCGTCATTGAAGATCAGTCTGCAAACCCTGAAACGGAATCGCCCGCTGTTTATGTTGTGCATCGGTGCGCTGTGTGTGCTGATTTCGACCTTCGCGGTCAGCGCCTCGTCGTTGTTCTACGTGCGCTATGTGTTAAATGATACCGGGCTGTTCACTGTGCTGGTACTGGTGCAAAACCTGGTTGGTACTGTGGCATCGGCACCGCTGGTGCCGGGGATGGTCGCGAGGATCGGTAAAAAGAATACCTTCCTGATTGGCGCTTTGCTGGGAACCTGCGGTTATCTGCTATTCTTCTGGGTTTCCGTCTGGTCACTGCCGGTGGCGTTGGTTGCGTTGGCCATCGCTTCAATTGGTCAGGGCGTTACTATGACTGTGATGTGGGCACTGGAAGCTGATACCGTAGAATACGGTGAATACCTGACCGGCGTGCGAATTGAAGGGCTCACCTATTCACTATTCTCATTTACCCGTAAATGCGGTCAGGCAATCGGAGGTTCAATTCCTGCCTTTATTTTGGGATTAAGCGGATATATCGCCAATCAGGTGCAAACGCCGGAAGTTATTATGGGCATCCGCACATCAATTGCCTTAGTACCTTGCGGATTTATGCTACTGGCATTCGTTATTATCTGGTTTTATCCGCTCACGGATAAAAAATTCAAAGAAATCGTGGTTGAAATTGATAATCGTAAAAAAGTGCAGCAGCAATTAATCAGCGATATCACTAATTAATATTCAATAAAAATAATCAGAACATCAAAGGTGCAACTATGAGAAAAATAGTGGCCATGGCCGTTATTTGCCTGACGGCTGCCTCTGGCCTTACCTCTGCTTATGCGGCGCAACTGGCTGACGATGAAGCGGGACTACGCATCAGACTGAAAAACGAATTGCGCAGGGCGGATAAGCCCAGTGCTGGCGCGGGAAGAGATATTTACGCATGGGTACAGGGAGGATTGCTCGATTTCAATAGTGGTTATTATTCCAATATTATTGGCGTTGAAGGCGGGGCATATTATGTTTATAAATTAGGTGCTCGTGCTGATATGAGTACCCGGTGGTATCTTGATGGTGATAAAAGTTTTGGCTTTGCCCTGGGGGCAGTAAAAATAAAACCCAGTGAAAATAGCCTGCTTAAATTAGGTCGCTTCGGGACGGATTATAGTTATGGTAGCTTACCTTATCGTATTCCGTTAATGGCTGGCAGTTCGCAACGTACATTACCGACAGTTTCTGAAGGAGCATTAGGTTATTGGGCTTTAACACCAAATATTGATCTGTGGGGAATGTGGCGTTCACGAGTATTTTTATGGACTGATTCAACAACCGGTATTCGTGATGAAGGGGTGTATAACAGCCAGACGGGAAAATACGATAAACATCGCGCACGTTCTTTTTTAGCCGCCAGTTGGCATGATGATACCAGTCGCTATTCTCTGGGGGCATCGGTACAGAAAGATGTTTCCAATCAGATACAAAGTATTCTCGAGAAAAGCATACCGCTCGACCCGAATTATACGTTGAAAGGGGAGTTGCTCGGCTTTTACGCGCAGCTCGAAGGTTTAAGTCGTAATACCAGCCAGCCCAATGAAACGGCGTTGGTTAGTGGACAAGTGACCTGGAATGCGCCGTGGGGAAGCGTATTTGGCAGTGGTGGTTATTTGCGCCATGCAATGAATGGTGCCGTGGTGGATACCGACATTGGCTATCCCTTTTCATTAAGTCTTGATCGTAACCGTGAAGGAATGCAGTCCTGGCAATTGGGCGTCAACTATCGTTTAACGCCGCAATTTACACTGACATTTGCACCGATTGTGACTCGCGGCTATGAATCCAGTAAACGAGATGTGCGGATTGAAGGCGCGGGTATCTTAGGTGGTATGAACTATCGGGTCAGCGAAGGGCCGTTACAAGGGATGAATTTCTTTCTTGCTGCCGATAAAGGGCGGGAAAAGCGCGATGGCAGTACGCTGGGCGATCGCCTGAATTACTGGGATGTGAAAATGAGTATTCAGTATGACTTTATGCTGAAGTAAAAAATAACGCCGGAGAGAAAAATCTCCGGCGTTTTGTCTGTGAATTACTGCTGCGGAATAGCGGGTACGACCGGAACATTTAATGCCGGCATTGCAAACATACCAACGAAATCTTCCAGTGGCATTTTCTGCCCGTTTAACGTTATCTGACCGTTAGTATATTGCAGGCTGGTGGTGATGGTATTGTCCTGCAAGGTGGTCAGACGGAACATCTGCCCCATTGCTGATGCACCTTCAACTTGCTGTTTCGCCAGTTTTTTCGCTTGATCTTCCTGATAACCTTCCAGCTTCGCTACCTGAGTCATAAACTCAGTTGCCATATCCACCGGAATGGTCAGTTTCGCATCCAGAGATTTAACCGAACGATCTACTTCCTGCGCCAGCGTTTGCGGCGCTTCTTTAGTCGTTGCCGGATCTTTCAGGAACAGCGACAGATTCAGCGCACTTTCACCCTGACTGTTTTTCCAGCTTAGCGGCGCGATAGTAATCACCGGATCGCCTTTCAACATCAGCGGCAGGGCGCTAAAGAAGGCTTCCGTCACTTTCTCCTGATAAAGTTCGGGATTGTTGGCAATTTCTGGCTGTGCCAGCAGCGCCTGAGTTTGCGCGTTATATTGCTGGCTAAACTGATGCCAGGCTTCACCATCAATCTGGCCGACTTTTAAAGTCAGCTTGCCGCTGCCCAGATCCTGATTCTGTACCTTCAGGCTGTTTAGCGAGTAATCCAGTTGGCTATTGATCGTTTTACCGTCATTGACCAGATCCGATTTACCGCTGATCTCCATGCCTTCCAGCAGTGCCAGTTCTTTGCCTTCCACTGAAATGGTCATTTTTTCCAGTGACAGTTTTTGGTTTCCTACGCGCTCACCAAAACTTGCCAGCGTGCTGGAACCGTCGGTTTTCAGATTATTAAAGGTCAACTGCACTTTCTGGTTGTATTCGTTAACTGCGTCTATCCGACCACTTTGCGCCTCCCCGGAAAGGGAGATGGCTTTGCCGTCTCTGTCAGCATTTAACTGGAACTCGCCGCCGCTAAAGGCGACTTTTTCATCCTTTTGCTCGTAATTCAGTGGCTTGAGCGAAATATCGGAACTGGAATCACCGCTGTAACCAATGCGCGAGTTAATCTCAAAAGGCGTTTCACCTTTTGCCATATCAAACAGTGGTTTGCTTACTTCGTTATTAACCAGCGTGGTTTGAATTGATGCCATCGACGGGATCAGGTTCAGTTTTTTAAGCTGGGCAAGCGGGAAGGGACCATGATCAACCGATTCGTTGAAGATGACGCTCTGACCGCTTTTAATCCACGGATTTTCTTTCCCGGCAATGGGTTTCACCAACAGTTGCAACTGGCTGCTGAATACGCCGCGATGATAGTTTTGATAACTCACTTCCAGGTTGGATTCAGGAGCGGTCAGTTTGAGTTGCGCGTTCGCCTGCGCGACCATGTCTTCGAGATGGGTTTCAATCTTCTTGCCTGTATACCATGCGCCGCCTGTCCAGACTACGCCTAGCGCAACAATGACGCCTACCGCTACCAGCGATTTATTCATAATGATTATCCATAAAATGAAATCAGGCGGACTGGCCGCCTGAAGGTGTTATAAGCCTTTAATAAGCTTAGCAAGAGATGTTAATTTTTTCAGTAAGCTCTTACAGCTTGTTGTAAACACGCGCTAAACGGCCGTGGCCTTTGACAGTCACCGGTGATTCGTTGGCGGCAATAAACGCTGATTCACCCGGTTTAAGCTGTAACTGCTGAGAACCTTTCCACAACGTTGCATCGCCTTCGACGCAGAACAAAATGGCGGCACTCTGCTGGCTAATGGTGGTTTCTTTATCACTAAGGTCATGCAGCGAGAAGGCAAAATCATCCACTGGAATCGGGAAGTCCAGTTCTGCACCTTGTTTCACCGGCTGGGTCAACAACTGGTTAGCCGGTTTGGCTTCGAATTTCACATTGGCAACCAGTTCCGGAATATCAATGTACTTAGGCGTCAGACCCGCACGCAGCACGTTATCGGAGTTCGCCATCACTTCCAGCGCCACGCCTTGCAGGTAAGCGTGCGGTGTTTCAGCGAACAGGAACATCGCTTCGCCAGGATTCAATTTCACCACATTCAGTAACAGCGGGGAGAACAGGCCGCTGTCTTCCGGGTAAAATTCAGAAATTAAACGAATCGTTTGCCACGGTTCACCCTGCTGACTGTCTAGCGCCGATTTTAAAATCGCCAGCGCGCGGGATTTTTCTTCACCCTGCATATTCAACAGGCTGGCGAACAGTTCGCTTAAACGTTCGGCATTAGGCTGTTGTAAAAAGTGAGCAATTGCCGGATGTGCACCTGCGACTGGCTGGAGTAGGGAGACAATCTCGGAAAACTCACGAAACGCGTTCATCGCAAGGAAAGGCGTCAGCGCAAAAACCAGCTCCGGCTTGTGGTTAGGATCTTTATAGTTACGCTCGGCGGCATCCATCGGGATACCTGCGGCATTTTCTTTGGCAAAACCGATTTCAGAATTGCGTTTGTTTGGATGAACCTGAATGGAGAGCGGCTGTGCTGCGCATAATACTTTGAACAGGAAAGGCAGTTCGCCAAAGCGTTTGGCAACGGCCTCTCCGAGCAGAGTCGATTTATTACTCTCAATCACATCACGCAGTGAAACGATATCTCCGGCGGCATTCTGCACCCGTGAACTGCTTTTCGGATGTGCGCCCATCCACAGCTCGGCCATCGGCTGGCTGGACGGATTTTCCATACCATAAAGTTCAGTCAACGCCGTTTTGCTGCCCCAGGCATAGTTTTGCACTGAGTTAATGAGTTTTTGCATGATCAATCCCTGTTTTAATGTGGAAATTAATCCCGCTATTAAAGCAAGAATCCTACGGGAAGTAACCTGGAGCCGCAAAAAGTCGTACTAGTCTCAGTTTTTGTTAAAAAAGTGTGTAGGATATTGTTACTCGCTTTTAACAGGGCAACGGAACACCCGCCCAGAGCATAACCAAACCAGGCAGTAAGTGAGAGAACAATGTCAAACAAACCCTTTCATTATCAGGCTCCTTTTCCACTCAAAAAAGATGATACTGAGTATTACCTGCTAACCAGCGAACACGTTAGCGTATCTGAATTTGAAGGGCAGGAGATTTTGAAAGTCGCACCCGAAGCGTTAACTCTGTTGGCGCGTCAGGCATTTCATGATGCGTCATTTATGCTGCGTCCGGCTCACCAACAACAGGTGGCCGACATTCTGCGTGACCCGGAAGCCAGCGAAAATGATAAATATGTGGCGCTGCAATTCCTGCGCAACTCCGACATCGCGGCGAAAGGTGTTCTGCCAACCTGTCAGGATACCGGCACTGCGATTATTGTTGGTAAAAAAGGGCAGCGTGTATGGACCGGTGGCTGTGATGAAGCGGCGCTGGCGCGCGGTGTCTATAACACTTATATCGAAGATAATTTGCGCTACTCGCAAAACGCGCCGCTGGATATGTATAAAGAGGTGAATACCGGCACCAATCTGCCAGCGCAGATCGATCTTTATGCCGTTGATGGCGACGAGTACAAATTCCTCTGTATCGCCAAAGGTGGTGGTTCGGCAAACAAGACGTATCTCTATCAGGAAACCAAAGCGTTACTAACGCCGGGGAAACTGAAAAATTACCTGGTTGAGAAGATGCGCACGCTGGGTACGGCGGCCTGTCCTCCGTATCATATTGCGTTCGTAATTGGTGGAACTTCTGCAGAAACTAACCTTAAAACAGTGAAACTGGCTTCCGCTAAATACTATGACGAACTGCCAACGGAAGGGAATGAGCACGGTCAGGCATTCCGCGATGTGGAACTGGAAAAAGAATTGCTGATCGAAGCGCAAAATCTCGGTCTGGGTGCGCAGTTTGGTGGTAAATACTTCGCTCACGACATACGCGTGATTCGCCTGCCACGTCACGGCGCATCCTGTCCGGTTGGTATGGGTGTTTCCTGCTCTGCTGACCGTAATATCAAAGCGAAGATCAACCGTCAGGGGATCTGGATCGAAAAACTGGAACATAATCCAGGTAAATATATCCCTGAAGAGCTGCGTAAAGCGGGAGAAGGCGAAGCGGTGCGCGTTGACCTTAACCGTCCGATGAAAGAGATCCTCGCACAGTTGTCGCAGTATCCCGTTTCTACACGCTTATCGCTTAACGGCACGATTATCGTCGGTCGTGATATTGCTCACGCCAAACTGAAAGAGCGGATGGATAACGGTGAAGGGCTGCCGCAGTACATTAAAGATCATCCGATTTACTACGCGGGTCCGGCCAAAACGCCGGAAGGTTATGCCTCCGGTTCTCTTGGCCCAACGACCGCCGGACGGATGGATTCTTATGTCGATCAACTGCAAGCGCAGGGCGGAAGTATGATCATGCTGGCGAAAGGCAACCGCAGCCAGCAGGTGACGGATGCCTGTAAAAAACACGGCGGCTTCTACCTTGGCAGTATCGGTGGTCCGGCCGCTGTATTGGCGCAGGGAAGTATTAAGAGCCTGGAATGTGTTGAATATCCGGAACTGGGAATGGAAGCCATCTGGAAAATTGAAGTGGAAGATTTCCCGGCGTTTATCCTTGTGGATGATAAAGGAAATGACTTCTTCCAGCAGATACAACTCACACAGTGCACTCGCTGTGTGAAATAAACAGAGCCGCCCTTCGGGGCGGTTTTTTTACATGGCACGAAAGACCAAACATTTGTTATCAAATAGTAAATAATAAGCGAGCTAAAAGTTGCTTAACGAAAGCAAAACAGAAAGAAAAAATTAAACAGGTGAGGAGCAGGCCATGAATACAGTACGCAGCGAAAAAGATTCGATGGGGGCGATTGATGTCCCGGCAGATAAGCTGTGGGGCGCACAAACTCAACGCTCGCTGGAGCATTTCCGCATTTCGACGGAGAAAATGCCCACCTCACTGATTCATGCGCTGGCGCTAACCAAGCGCGCAGCGGCAAAAGTTAATGAAGATTTAGGCTTGTTGTCTGAAGAGAAAGCGAGCGCCATTCGGCAGGCGGCGGATGAAGTACTGGCAGGACAGCATGACGACGAATTCCCGCTGGCTATCTGGCAGACCGGCTCCGGCACGCAAAGTAACATGAACATGAACGAAGTGCTGGCTAACCGGGCCAGTGAATTACTCGGCGGCGTGCGCGGGATGGAACGTAAAGTTCACCCTAACGACGACGTGAACAAAAGCCAAAGTTCCAACGATGTCTTTCCGACGGCGATGCACGTTGCGGCGCTGCTGGCGCTGCGCAAGCAACTCATTCCGCAGCTTAAAACCCTGACACAGACGCTGAGTGAAAAATCCCGTGCATTTGCCGATATCGTCAAAATCGGTCGAACCCACTTGCAGGACGCCACGCCGCTAACACTAGGGCAGGAGATTTCCGGCTGGGTAGCGATGCTCGAGCATAATCTCAAACATATCGAATACAGCCTGCCTCACGTAGCGGAACTGGCTCTTGGCGGTACAGCGGTGGGTACTGGACTAAATACCCATCCGGAGTATGCGCGTCGCGTAGCAGATGAACTGGCAGTCATTACCTGTGCACCGTTTGTTACCGCGCCGAACAAATTTGAAGCGCTTGCGACCTGTGATGCCCTGGTTCAGGCGCACGGCGCGTTGAAAGGGTTGGCTGCGTCACTGATGAAAATCGCCAATGATGTCCGCTGGCTGGCCTCTGGCCCGCGCTGCGGAATTGGTGAAATCTCAATCCCGGAAAATGAGCCGGGCAGCTCAATCATGCCGGGGAAAGTGAATCCAACACAGTGTGAGGCATTAACCATGCTCTGCTGTCAGGTGATGGGGAACGACGTGGCGATCAACATGGGGGGCGCTTCCGGTAACTTTGAACTGAACGTCTTCCGTCCAATGGTGATCCACAATTTCCTGCAATCGGTGCGCTTGCTGGCAGATGGCATGGAAAGTTTTAACAAACACTGCGCAGTGGGTATTGAACCGAATCGTGAGCGAATCAATCAATTACTCAATGAATCGCTGATGCTGGTGACTGCGCTTAACACCCACATTGGTTATGACAAAGCCGCGGAGATCGCCAAAAAAGCGCATAAAGAAGGGCTGACCTTAAAAGCTGCGGCCCTTGCGCTGGGGTATCTTAGCGAAGCCGAGTTTGACAGCTGGGTACGGCCAGAACAGATGGTCGGCAGTATGAAAGCCGGGCGTTAATCTGCAACATACAGGTGCAGCCGTGGAATGATCAAACGAAGCGGCTGCGCCTGTGGTTTATAACGGTGCTGCACATTGTCGGCATCGTAATTTAACAACTCACCAACGTCCGGCACGCCCGCGCCATTATCCCGATTAATCAGTGCAATCAGTGGTGTAGGGCAGGCGTGTTGGACTTGTTTTTGATCTCCTTTGTACCAGACGCGGGCAATCGGCTGCACCTTCACCGGACGTTTGATTTTTAACTTCGCGTTCTGTGGCAGGGCAGCGATATCCTGATACTCTCGCTCCAGTTTTCTTTGCCACTCCTCGCGCGTCCACGGTGCGACACTGCGTGGTGATTTCAGGCTTTTTTCCAGCTGTGCCAGGACTTCATCACGATGCAAATTCTTAATGATATGTTTATTAGCCCAACCAAAGCGTAAAGTGGCGGGGTCGTGCAGAACGGTGAGCGTGCGGTAAGCATTAAGGGTGATCAGCCCCGGCAAATGACGATGCACCCATTCAAAACGTGCCGCGGTGGGGAGTTCTGATTCAACCGTGACGATATGCTCGAACGTGGTCTTGAGTTTATTGATGTGCTGAATATGACTGACCAACGCTGCTTGCGAAAGGTTATCGACCTGGTAACACAACACGCCAGGCAGACGGACAGCGGCCTTGCTGCTGCGATTTTCGGACTGTTGTTGAATAAATAAATGGCGGAAATGACGCAACGCCAGCGACTGCGCGTCGTTGCCGAGATGTTGTTTTACCTCAATACGATTAAGCGGATTATGCTCATCCTCTTTTTTTACCTCCGGCAAAGAGAACACGCGGGCAACCAATAGCTTGTGTTGCTCAAGATGAGCGGCAAATGCAGCCAGCTCTTGTTCCATCTGGCGAAAGGTAGTGTTGAGTCGGTCTACGAGATCGTAACGCGCCATAATATTAACCACTTTAGTTACAACATACTTATTTTATAGCACAGTCGTGGTGACTTGACCATCGTGCGCGTAGTGTCAGGCAGAGGTAAATTGCGGGATGTTATGCCATAACGGCCAGCTAAACGAGAAGCGAGCACCACCCAGTTCGCTGGTGTCACAATTAACCGTACCGCCCATTGCCAGTGCTATAGAGTGGACAATTGCCAGCCCCAGCCCGCAGCCGCCGGTTGAGCGATCCCGGCTGGGATCGAGGCGAACAAAAGGTTCAAAGATATGTTCGCGGTTTTCTGGGGCAATCCCTGGGCCATCATCCTCAACAATTAATGTCGCTCTATTCCCCGACAGTAGCAGGCTGGTTTCAACCGTTGAATGGCAGTACCGCAGGGCGTTATTGAGCAAATTATCCAGCACGCGCTCCATTAAGCGCATATCCAACGCCGCATAATGGCCTTGCGCGAGCGTTTTAATCCGTACCGTTTTATCGGGCGTTACTGCCTGAATGTCTGCCAGATGCGTTGACAGCCACAACGGCAGGTCTGGTTCGCTAAGATGAAGCTCGTTTTGTGGGCGATCGAGTCGGGCATAAGTCAGCAGCTCTTCAATTAAAGCTTCAAGTTGACTGATATCACGATTCAACGCCTGGGATTCGGCGGCGCTCAGGTTATCGCTCATCTCCAGTCGATAACGCAGGCGCACTAACGGTGTTCGCAGTTCGTGAGCGATACCGTCAATAAGCTGTTTTTTGCTGGCAATCAAGGCGTTGATATTGTCCGCCATCTGGTTAAATGCGATACCAAGTCGTTCAAAGCTCGAACCCTCATCAAAGTGGATACGCTCATTGAGATGCCCATCGCCAAATCGTTGCGCCGCTGCTTCCAGTTTTAACATATCCTGCCAGTGCGGACGCATCCAGATAAACACCGGAAAGGCGAGGGAAATAGCAATAAAAGCGATCAGGGCGATATCCAGCAATCGCATCTGATGGAGATAATAAAGATAAGGAACAGGACCAACTGCCAGCACGTAGTGGCTGCGCGGGATACGCTGCAAAAACGTGTACTGATCGTCCAGGGCGACAATTTCGCCGCCACGCAGTCGGTGCATGGAAATATCATCAAGATGGTATTTACTCAGTGGCTCGACACGCAGATCGAAAGAGAGATTTAAATCCATCTCTTTCAGCGTCTTACCCCAGTCGTGTGGGGGGATCTCACGCAATTCGCTGCGCATCAGATACAGCGAACTGTTCATCAAATCATCCAGCGACTGTTTGCCCGCGCGTTCGGCGGTAAATTTGTACACCAGCCCAACCAGCAGAGACATCACAAGGAAGCAGACAAACAATAACAGGTAAAACTGGATAAACAGTTTTTTCATCGCTTATTCCCATGCATGAGGCGCAAAAAGATAGCCTTTGTTACGCACAGTTTTAATGCGATAAGGTTCTGCGGCGTTATCGAGCAGTTTTTTTCTTAACCGCGAAATAGCCACGTCCACGCTACGATCCAGTCCGTCATAACTGACGCCGCGTAAATTTTTCAGCAATGCATCGCGGTCCATGATTTGCCCGGCATGGGTAGCTAATTCCCACAATAATTCGAAATCAGCTGTCGAGAGCGAGATTTCAGTGTTAGCCAGGGTGACTACGCGGTTGATGGGATCGATGGTCAACGTGCCGAAATGCAGGGCTTTGTAGGGAGTCAGAGACGTTTCCTGAAGACCTTTGGTCAGTGTGGCTTGCTCATTCTGACGCAAATGCAAACGTAAACGCGCTAGCAAAACAGCAGGGGGCGTCGTTTTGAGAATATAGTCGCAGGCACCCATTTCCAGTGCCAGGATGTGGTTCATATCGCTATCGAGAGAGGTTAGAAGAACAATCGGTCCAGACCACTTTGCGCGTAAATCACGACAAATGGTCATGCCGTCCTTGCCTGGTAGCATGATGTCGAGTAACACCAAATCCGGACTTTCTCGCAAAATGGTTTCTTCGGCCTGGTCGCCGCGCGGTTCTACGGTAACCTGCATATCATGTTTTGCCAGGTACGCGGCAATCAGTGAACCGACTTCCGCATCATCTTCCACAAATACGATAGTGTTCATAACATTCACGGTAGATATAAAAACGTCACAATACACCGCGCTGTTTTTACTTACTATCAATCGTTTCTAAACAAGTTTTCATCAGGTATTCTACTGATGACTTGTTATGGAAGTGTTAAGGTAAAAAGATGGGGCTGGTAATCAAAGCCGCGCTCGGTGCGCTGGTAGTGCTGTTGATTGGTGTTTTAGCAAAAACGAAAAATTATTATATCGCCGGGCTGATTCCACTTTTCCCGACCTTTGCGCTTATCGCGCATTATATTGTTGCCAGCGAACGCGGCATTGAAGCCTTACGCGCAACCATCATTTTTAGTATGTGGTCGATTATTCCCTATTTTGTTTACCTGGTGTCGCTGTGGTATTTCACCGGAATGATGCGCTTGCCCGCCGCTTTTGTTGGTTCTGTTGCGTGTTGGGGGATAAGCGCATGGGTGTTGATTATATGCTGGATAAAGCTGCATTAACGCAGATGACGACCGCCATCAAGTGGGAAACTGCGTCCGGTGACAAAGCAGCTGGTAAGTAAGTAATCGACCAGGTCGATCACTTCTTTCTCGCCAGGCGCGGTTTTCATCAGTGATTTATTCAGCGCCTGTTGTCGATATTCGGCATCATCATGTTCATTAAACAGGATCAGCGATGGCGCAATAGAATTCACTTTCACTTCCGGTGCCAGCTTGCGGGCAAACGAGCGGGTCATATTATCCAGTGCCGCTTTGCTTGCAGCATACGCAACATGTTTGTCGCTACCGCGCTCCACCACATAATCGGTAAAGTGAATGATATCGCTGGCGGCGTGTCCGTGCCCACGCAGTAATCTTTCCAGCGCATGGTTGAGCAGGTATGGGGTATTAACGTGGATCTGCATCATGCAAGCCAGTACGTCGGCCAGTGGTGTACCTGGTTTTTCCGCCATCCACGCACTGGCGTTATGCAAAATAGCACGCAGACCATGGGTGCTTTTTAGTACTTCATCGGCAAACGCCATCACACCGTCGTTGGTCGAAAAATCAGCCTGAATACACTGCGCACCTGCCTTAATCAGTCCATCAATGGCTGGATAGTGCGTCCGATAGCTGACAATCACCGGTTGCTTTTGATTAATGAAATGCCAGGCGAGGGCGAGGCCGATGCGACGACCTCCGCCAGTAATTAATATTGGCAAGGGCTGGGCTTTACCCATCGTTATCTCCTTTGCTATCCAACGATGGGATGAACGTTATCCCACCAGCATCCAGGTCGCCGGAACTGAGGCAATTAACAGCATGCCAATCAGCACCATTTCCTGACGGTTCAGTACATTATCATGTGTATGCGTTTTGCGCGCATACAGGAAAACCAGCAGCCCCGGCGCATACAGAACAACGGATAACAGCAAGTGCATTGGACCAGAGGCATACAATAACCATAAGCCATAAATGCAGGCACCGACACCTACCGCTTTATGCAGTGGACGGGTTGCGATTTTCAGCAAGAACGCGCCGACCAGGAAATAGGGCACCAGAATCATTTCTGAGGCGATGGTCAGCAACGTGTTGTAATCGGAACCGGTCAGCCAGATGAGTACCAGACAAATTTGCACGCAGATGTTGGTCAACCACAGCGAGGCGGATGGCGCAGCTTGTGCGTTCTGGCGCGCAAAAATGCGTGGGAATGCTTTATGAGTGGCAGCCAGGAACGGAACTTCTGCCGCCATGATGGTCCAGCTTAAGTACGCGCCGCAAACGGAAACGATCAAACCGGCAGCGATGATGATTTCGCCCCATGGTCCCATCATTTCCACCATCAGACCGGCCATTGACGGGTTACGAATTTCAGCCAGTTCAGGACGTGCCACCACGCCCAGCGAAAGCAGCGTTACCAGCAAGTAAACGCCCAGAGCGGAGAGAACCGCCAGCAGTGTCGCTTTGCCAACATCACGTTTATTACGCGCACGCGCAGAAACAACCACGGCACCTTCCACACCAATGAAAACCCACAGGGTGATCAGCATGGTGTTTTTCACCTGTTCCCACACGGGTACGCCAAGTGCAAGTCCGGTGAAGTCGAGCTTGAAGGTATCCAGTTTGAACATCATCATCGCCAGCACAACAAACAGACCCAGCGGCAACAATTTTGCCAGTGTCGCCACCAGGTTAATGCTGGCAGCGGTTTGCACCCCGCGCAGGATCAAAAAGTGAACAATCCACAATAAAGCCGATGCACCGACTATCGATTGCCAGGTATTACCATCGCCGAACAGGCGCAATTCCGGCGTGTCCGTAAAAAAGCTTAACGCGGAAAAAACGATCACCAGATAGGAGACGTTGGCGATGACTGCGCACAGCCAGTATCCCCATGCGGAACAAAAGCCGATTAGCTCGCCAAACCCTTCGCGGGCATAGGTAAAGATACCGCCGTCAAGTTCGGGACGAATGCGCGTGAGGATCAGCATGGCAAAGGCCAGCAATAAAATGCCAGCGCCAGTAATACCCCAGCCGATGAGCAGTGCTGCCGGGCTGGCAACTGCCGCCATATTTTGCGGCAGACTGAAAACACCCGCGCCCAGCATTGAGCTTAATACCAGCGCGGTGAGTGCGCTCAGTCCCAGTTTCTTTTCCATCGATATCCAGTGATTAAAACGTGATAAGAAGAATAAATATTAGGGCAAAACGCATAAAAATGGAGTTTGCCACTGAAGCGCGGGATTTTACGAAGAGATGTGTCTGCATGCAATGGTCGCGGGGAAATTTGTGACTAAAAATGCGAAAGGCGGCATCAAGCCGCCTTATAGGAGTAACTGAATAGTTATTTATACAGATCTGCGCTGACGGTCAGGTTATTACCACGTTCCTGCCACTGGCGGGTGATGTGGTAATACTTAGCACCTTTCTTCGCGGCACGTTTCGCAACCTGATAGGAGACTTCGGTCATGTTGCCGTAGTTGCCAGAGAATTTGATGCTGTCGAACGGGACCATCATCGCTGCTGTCGCTTTGTTCAGTTCTTCGACTTTAGTGCCGTCAGGAAGCGTGACAGTGTAACGTCCGCCTTTTGATGACTGGGTTTCAAAGAAACGACCGACTTCAGAACTTGGTGATGCGGTAGTCGCAACACCTGGGATCTCAACTTTCTTCGCGGCTTCGCCACCGGCAGCCAGAGCTGCACGTCCTGCTTCGGAATCTGCCGGGATCACATCCGGGCTCTGGACGATACGTTTCTTAGCATCTTTTTTATAGATGAATGCAGTAATACGCTGGTTGCCGCCCTGGTTGGCATCGATTTGACGAACAATGTAGAAAGAGTAGGCACCTTTCGCTTTTGCTGCTTTGGTGATGGCATCATTGACTTCTGGCTGGCTACGATAGAAGCCCTGGACGGTGACCGTGTCAAACGGTTCAATCAGAACAGCCTGATCTTTCGGCAGTTCGACAACACCGTTAATTACGCGATTACTTGTTTCTTCTGCTTTTTCAGCATCGGCTTTATAGAGGTCAGCGACCACACGCCAGTTACCGCTGTTACCAAAATCAGAAGTGTCGACAACATAAAAAGAGGCGGCACCTTCTTTATCTGCGCGACGAGAAACGGCTTTCACCGCTTCGCCAATAGCATTAAAACGACCGGTAACCACTACACGGTCAAAAGGTTTAACCGCTGCCGCTTGCTCCGGTGTCAGTTCTGTTGCTGCGTTAACGGAGAATGCCGTAGCAGAAAGCAGTGCCGACGCCAGGAGGGTGTTCTTAAGCTTCATAAAAATAATCCTTCGCCTTGCGCAAACCAGGTACTGGTATTGTTATTAACGAGAAACGTGGCTGATTATTGCATTTAAACGGTGTAACTGTCTGCGTCATTTTTCATATCACATTCCTTAAGCCAATTTTAATCCTGCTCAAATGACCGTCTATGCTTAAAAAACAGCCGTATCAGCATCATTACTACTGAAGCAACTGAATTGTATAAGTTAATTTAATGTTAAGTAGTGATTCGTGCCGGGGCGATGTCTCGTTTTACCCGACCGTCGAAGACAATTATCAGTCTTTATCCGGCGTTCTAAGGTGTTTATCCCACTATCACGGCTGAATCGTTAATATTTTGCGAGTTCACGCCGAAATACTGATTTTTGGCGCTAGATCACAGGCATAATTTTCAGTACGTTATAGGGCGTTTGTTACTAATTTATTTTAACGGAGTAACATTTAGCTCGTACATGAGCGGCTTGTGTGGCTCCTGACACAGGCAAACCATCATCAATAAAACCGATGGAAGGGAATATCATGCGAATTGGCATACCAAGAGAACGGTTAACCAATGAAACCCGTGTTGCAGCAACGCCAAAAACAGTGGAACAGCTGCTGAAACTGGGTTTTACCGTCGCGGTAGAGAGCGGCGCGGGTCAACTGGCAAGTTTTGACGATAAAGCGTTTGTGCAAGCGGGCGCTGAAATTGTAGAAGGGAATAGCGTCTGGCAGTCAGAGATCATTCTGAAGGTCAATGCGCCGTTAGATGATGAAATTGCGTTACTGAATCCTGGGACAACGCTGGTGAGTTTTATCTGGCCTGCGCAGAATCCGGAATTAATGCAAAAACTTGCGGAACGTAACGTGACCGTGATGGCGATGGACTCTGTGCCGCGTATCTCACGCGCACAATCGCTGGACGCACTAAGCTCGATGGCGAACATCGCCGGTTATCGCGCCATTGTTGAAGCGGCACATGAATTTGGGCGCTTCTTTACCGGGCAAATTACTGCGGCCGGGAAAGTGCCACCGGCAAAAGTGATGGTGATTGGTGCGGGTGTTGCAGGTCTGGCCGCCATTGGCGCAGCAAACAGTCTCGGCGCGATTGTGCGTGCATTCGACACCCGCCCGGAAGTGAAAGAACAAGTTCAAAGTATGGGCGCGGAATTCCTCGAGCTGGATTTTAAAGAGGAAGCGGGCAGCGGCGATGGCTATGCCAAAGTGATGTCGGACGCGTTCATCAAAGCGGAAATGGAACTCTTTGCCGCCCAGGCAAAAGAGGTCGATATCATTGTCACCACCGCGCTTATTCCAGGCAAACCAGCGCCGAAGCTAATTACCCGTGAAATGGTTGACTCCATGAAGGCGGGCAGTGTGATTGTCGACCTGGCAGCCCAAAACGGTGGCAACTGTGAATACACCGTGCCGGGTGAAATCTTCACTACGGAAAATGGTGTCAAAGTGATTGGTTATACCGATCTTCCGGGCCGTCTGCCTACGCAATCCTCACAGCTTTACGGTACTAACCTCGTTAATCTGCTGAAACTGTTGTGCAAAGAGAAAGACGGCAATATCACTGTTGATTTTGATGATGTGGTGATTCGCGGCGTGACCGTGATCCGTGCGGGCGAAATTACCTGGCCGGCACCGCCGATTCAGGTATCAGCTCAGCCGCAGGCGGCACAAAAAGCGGCACCGGAAGTGAAAACTGAGGAAAAATGTGCCTGCTCACCGTGGCGTAAATACGCATTGATGGCGCTGGCAATCATCCTTTTCGGTTGGCTGGCAAGCGTTGCGCCGAAAGAGTTTCTTGGGCACTTCACCGTTTTCGCGCTGGCCTGCGTTGTCGGTTATTACGTGGTGTGGAATGTATCGCATGCGCTGCATACACCGTTGATGTCGGTCACCAACGCGATTTCAGGGATTATTGTTGTCGGAGCACTGTTGCAGATTGGCCAGGGCGGCTGGGTTAGCTTCCTTAGTTTTATCGCGGTGCTTATAGCCAGCATTAATATTTTCGGTGGCTTCACCGTGACTCAGCGCATGCTGAAAATGTTCCGCAAAAATTAAGGGGTAACATATGTCTGGAGGATTAGTTACAGCTGCATACATTGTTGCCGCGATCCTGTTTATCTTCAGTCTGGCCGGTCTTTCGAAACATGAAACGTCTCGCCAGGGTAACAACTTCGGTATCGCCGGGATGGCGATTGCGTTAATCGCAACCATTTTTGGACCGGATACGGGTAATGTTGGCTGGATCTTGCTGGCGATGGTCATTGGTGGGGCAATTGGTATCCGTCTGGCGAAGAAAGTTGAAATGACCGAAATGCCAGAACTGGTGGCGATCCTGCATAGCTTCGTGGGTCTGGCGGCAGTGCTGGTTGGCTTTAACAGTTATCTGCATCATGACGCGGGAATGGCACCGATTCTGGTCAATATTCACCTGACGGAAGTGTTCCTCGGTATCTTCATCGGGGCGGTAACGTTCACGGGTTCGGTGGTGGCGTTTGGCAAACTGTGTGGCAAGATTTCGTCTAAACCGTTGATGCTGCCAAACCGTCACAAAATGAACCTGGCGGCTCTGGTCGTTTCCTTCCTGCTGCTGATTGTATTTGTTCGCACGGATAGCGTCGGCCTGCAAGTGCTGGCATTGCTGATAATGACCGCCATTGCGCTGGTATTCGGCTGGCATTTAGTCGCCTCCATCGGTGGTGCAGATATGCCAGTGGTGGTGTCGATGCTGAACTCGTACTCCGGCTGGGCGGCTGCGGCTGCGGGCTTTATGCTCAGCAACGACCTGCTGATTGTGACCGGTGCGCTGGTCGGTTCTTCGGGCGCTATCCTTTCTTACATTATGTGTAAGGCGATGAACCGTTCCTTTATCAGCGTTATTGCGGGTGGTTTCGGCACCGACGGCTCTTCTACTGGCGATGATCAGGAAGTGGGCGAGCACCGCGAAATCACCGCAGAAGAGACAGCGGAACTGCTGAAAAACTCCCATTCAGTGATCATTACTCCGGGGTACGGCATGGCAGTCGCGCAGGCGCAATATCCTGTCGCTGAAATTACCGAGAAACTGCGCGCTCGTGGTATCAACGTGCGTTTCGGTATCCACCCGGTTGCGGGGCGTTTGCCTGGACATATGAACGTATTGCTGGCTGAAGCAAAAGTACCGTATGACATCGTGCTGGAAATGGACGAGATCAACGATGACTTTGCTGATACCGATACCGTACTGGTGATTGGTGCTAACGATACGGTTAACCCGGCGGCGCAGGATGATCCGAAGAGTCCTATTGCTGGTATGCCTGTGCTGGAAGTGTGGAAAGCGCAGAACGTGATTGTCTTTAAACGTTCGATGAACACTGGCTATGCTGGTGTGCAAAACCCGCTGTTCTTCAAGGAAAACACCCACATGCTGTTTGGTGACGCCAAAGCCAGCGTGGATGCAATCCTGAAAGCTCTGTAACCCTGACGGCCTCTGCGGAGGCCGTCACTCTTTATTGAGATCGCTTAACAGAACGGCGATGCTTTGACCTCCCGCTGTTTGTTCAAGCGCAATTTTGACAATAATTGTTAACGGCACGGAAAGCAGCATACCCACCGGTCCTAACAACCATCCCCAAAAAATCAACGACAAAAATACCACCAATGTGGAAAGCCCCAGCCCACGTCCCATGATGCGCGGCTCCAGAA
>NZ_CAOLGM010000056.1:0-26741 GCF_948475835.1 uncultured Escherichia sp.
CGCCAGATACTTATCACCATGCTGAATGAAAGCTGCACTTGCTTTAGCGTCTACTGCCATAAACGCCTCGCGAACCTCCACCCCCACTTCGAACGCGCGTGGACCAATTGCCGGCCCTAACCAGGCGAGAATATTTTCCGGATTATCAGCAAAACAGGAAACCGTCTCTTCCAGCACGCCTGCGCACAGTCCACGCCAGCCAGCATGAGCGGCGGCGACTTCCGTTCCCGCTCGATTGCAAAACAGCACAGGGAGGCAGTCGGCAGTCATCACTGCGCAAACCGTGCCGGGCGTATTGCTATAAGAGGCATCTGCTCGTTTTGAGGCATAAGGTTCGCCAGTAAGCTTAAGCACATCTTTGCCGTGTACCTGCTCAAGCCAGACCGGTTTAGAAGGCAAATTGCCCGCAGCAAAAAGTCGCTTGCGATTCTCCTCAACGTGATCCGGGTTATCGCCACAATGGGCACCGAGGTTGAGCGAGTCATACGGGGGCAAGCTCACGCCGCCGATACGAGAAGAGCTACAGGCCGCAACACCTTTTGGTAGCGGCCACTGCGGGACAATCAGCTTACTCATAACCAGTCCACTTCATCCTTATGCTCTTCGAAATCGGCGCGCATCACCTCAATCAGCTCCACCATATCTTGTGGAATAGGCGCATGCCATTCCATTTCGATGCCGGAGATCGGGTGATAAAGACGCAGCATGGTTGCATGAAGCGCCTGGCGGTCAAACTTACGCAGCATGGAGATAAATGCTTCCGAAGCACCTTTTGGCGGACGCGGACGGCCACCATAAACCGGATCGCCCACCAGCGGATGAGTGATATGGGCCATATGCACGCGGATCTGGTGCGTACGTCCAGTTTCCAGACGCAACCGCAGACGCGTGTGCACACGGAAGTGTTCCATGATGCGATAGTGAGTCACCGCCGGTTTGCCCATCGGATGCACCGCCATGTGAGTACGTTTGGTCGGGTGGCGGCTGATGGGTTCATCTACTGTACCGCCAGCGGTCATATGACCAATCGCCACCGCTTCATACTCACGAGTAATTTCACGCCGTTGCAAAGATTCGACTAAACGCGTCTGAGCCGGAACGGTTTTTGCCACAACCATCAGGCCAGTGGTGTCTTTATCCAGACGATGGACGATGCCCGCACGTGGTACATCGGCAATGGGCGGATAGTAATGAAGCAACGCATTCAGTACCGTGCCATCCGGGTTACCCGCGCCAGGATGTACCACCAGGTCGCGCGGTTTATTAATGACGATGATATCTTCATCTTCATAGACGATATCCAGCGGGATATCCTGCGGTTCAAAACGCGCTTCTTCTTCAATCTCAGCGTTGATGGCAACCTGCTCGCCACCCAATACTTTTTCTTTCGGCTTATCACAAACTTTGCCGTTTACCAGCACGCGCTGGTCGAGGATCCATTCTTTTATTCGCGAACGTGAATAATCCGGGAACATTTCGGCCAAAGCCTGATCTAAGCGTTGACCGAGTTGGTTTTCGGACACCGTTGCAGTGAGCTGTACTCGTTGTGCCATATATACTGCTTCTTCGTTTATCGTTGGGGTTTTACGGCTTTGCCGTTTAATATAGTGTGCTATTGTAGCTGGTCTTAACCGGGAGCAGGAACAGAGAATCTCCCGTATTACATTTTGAGGAAAGTCAAAACGTCATGACGCGCATGAAATATCTGGTGGCAGCCGCCACACTAAGCCTGTTTTTGGCGGGTTGCTCGGGGTCAAAGGAAGAAGTACCTGATAATCCGCCAAATGAAATTTACGCGACTGCACAACAAAAGCTGCAGGACGGTAACTGGAGACAGGCAATAACGCAACTGGAAGCGTTAGATAATCGCTATCCGTTTGGTCCGTATTCGCAGCAGGTGCAGCTGGATCTCATCTACGCCTACTATAAAAACGCCGATTTGCCGTTAGCGCAGGCTGCCATCGATCGTTTTATTCGCCTTAACCCGACCCATCCGAATATCGATTATGTCATGTACATGCGTGGCCTGACCAATATGGCGCTGGATGACAGTGCGCTGCAAGGGTTCTTTGGCGTTGACCGTAGCGATCGCGATCCTCAACATGCACGAGCTGCGTTTAGTGACTTTTCCAAACTGGTGCGCGGCTATCCAAACAGTCAGTACACCACCGATGCCACCAAACGTCTGGTATTCCTGAAAGATCGTCTGGCGAAATATGAATACTCCGTGGCCGAGTACTATACAGAACGTGGCGCATGGGTTGCCGTCGTTAACCGCGTAGAAGGAATGTTGCGCGACTACCCGGATACCCAGGCTACGCGTGATGCGCTGCCGCTGATGGAAAATGCATACCGTCAGATGCAGATGAATGCGCAAGCTGAAAAAGTAGCGAAAATCATCGCCGCAAACAGCAGCAATACATAACAGAAACCTGAAATACAAAACGGCAGCCCTTGAGCTGCCGTTTTTTTATTCTGTTAGTTGTGAAACTGAAGCGATTTAGTCACTATCGATCTCATCAAATATGGCTCGCTTTGAGATATTCCTCAAGTAAAAAAACACCTCTTCCTGCGATTTCTCACAAAAAAGATTCGTTGACAAAAAGTGACAAAATTATGAGATTCCCATCACACATTTTGACATCAGGAGCGGTATGCTGAATTCACCAAGACGGGAAGACAAGAGGTAAAATTTATGACAATGAACATTACCAGCAAACAAATGGAAATTACTCCGGCCATCCGCCAACATGTCGCAGACCGTCTCGCCAAACTGGAAAAATGGCAAACACATCTGATTAATCCACATATCATTCTGTCCAAAGAGCCACAAGGGTTTGTTGCTGACGCCACAATCAATACACCTAACGGCGTTCTGGTTGCCAGTGGTAAACATGAAGATATGTACACTGCAATTAACGAATTGATCAACAAGCTGGAACGGCAGCTCAATAAACTGCAGCACAAAGGCGAAGCACGTCGTGCCGCAACATCGGTGAAAGACGCCAACTTCGTCGAAGAAGTTGAAGAAGAGTAGTCCTTTATATTGAGTGTATCGCCAACGCGCCTTCGGGCGCGTTTTTTGTTGACAGCGTGAAAACAGTACGGGTACTGTACTAAAGTCACTTAAGGAAACAAACATGAAACACACACCGTTTTTCTTCGCATTCTTTTTTACCTTCCCCTGAATGGGAGGCGTTTCGTCGTGTGAAACAGAATGCGAAGACGAACAATAAGGCCTCCCAAATCGGGGGGCCTTTTTTATTGATAACAAAAAGGCAACACTATGACATCGGAAAACCCGTTACTGGCGCTGCGAGAGAAAATCAGCGCGCTGGATGAAAAACTATTAGCATTACTGGCAGAGCGGCGCGAATTGGCCGTCGAGGTAGGAAAAGCCAAACTGCTCTCGCATCGCCCGGTACGAGATATTGATCGTGAACGCGATTTACTGGAAAGATTAATTACGCTCGGTAAAGCGCACCATCTGGACGCCCATTACATTACTCGCCTGTTCCAGCTCATCATTGAAGATTCCGTATTAACTCAGCAGGCTTTGCTCCAGCAACATCTCAATAAAATTAATCCGCACTCAGCACGCATCGCTTTTCTCGGCCCCAAAGGTTCTTATTCCCATCTTGCGGCGCGCCAGTATGCTGCCCGTCACTTTGAGCAATTCATTGAAAGTGGCTGCGCCAAATTTGCCGATATTTTTAATCAGGTGGAAACCGGCCAGGCCGACTATGCCGTCGTACCGATTGAAAATACCAGCTCCGGTGCCATAAACGACGTTTACGATCTGCTGCAACATACCAGCTTGTCGATTGTTGGCGAGATGACGTTAACTATCGACCATTGTTTGTTGGTCTCCGGCACGACTGATTTATCCACCATTAATACGGTCTACAGCCATCCGCAGCCATTCCAGCAATGCAGCAAATTCCTTAATCGTTATCCTCACTGGAAGATTGAATATACCGAAAGTACGTCTGCGGCAATGGAAAAGGTTGCACAGGCAAAATCACCGCATGTTGCTGCATTGGGAAGCGAAGCTGGCGGCACTTTGTACGGTTTGCAGGTACTGGAGCGTATTGAAGCGAATCAGCAACAAAACTTCACCCGATTTGTGGTGTTGGCACGTAAAGCCATTAACGTGTCTGACCAGGTTCCGGCGAAAACGACGTTGTTAATGGCGACCGGGCAACAAGCCGGTGCGCTGGTTGAAGCGTTGCTGGTGCTGCGCAACCACAATCTGATTATGACCCGTCTGGAATCACGCCCGATTCACGGTAATCCATGGGAAGAGATGTTTTATCTGGATATTCAGGCCAATCTTGAATCAGCGGAAATGCAAAAAGCATTGAAAGAGTTAGGGGAAATTACCCGTTCAATGAAGGTATTGGGCTGTTACCCAAGTGAGAACGTAGTGCCTGTTGATCCAACCTGATGAAAAGGTGCCGGATGATGTGAATCATCCGGCACTGGATTATTACTGGCGGTTGTCATTCGCCTGACGCAATAACACGCGGCTTTCACTCTGAAAACGCTGTGCGTAATCGCCGAACCAGTGCTCCACCTTGCGGAAACTGTCAATAAACGCCTGCTTATCGCCCTGCTCCAGCAACTCAATCGCCTCGCCGAAACGCTTATAGTAACGTTTGATTAACGCCAGATTACGCTCTGACGACATAATAATGTCGGCATAAAGCTGCGGATCCTGAGCAAACAGTCGCCCGACCATCGCCAGCTCAAGGCGGTAAATCGGCGAAGAGAGCGCCAGAAGTTGCTCAAGCTGAACATTTTCTTCTGCCAGATGCAGCCCATAAGCAAAAGTAGCAAAGTGGCGCAGAGCCTGAATAAACGCCATATTCTGATCGTGCTCGACAGCGCTAATACGATGCAGCCGAGCGCCCCAGACCTGAATTTGCTCCAGAAACCATTGGTATGCTTCCGGCTTACGTCCATCACACCAGACCACAACTTGCTTTGCCAGGCTACCGCTGTCCGGGCCGAACATCGGGTGTAACCCCAGTACCGGGCCATCGTGCGCCGCCAGCATGGCCTGTAATGGTCCATTTTTCACTGATGCCAGATCAACCAGAATACAATCTTTCGGTAAAGGCGGTAATTTGCCGATAACTTGCTCAGTAACGTGGATTGGCACACTAACAATCACCATTCCGGCATCGGCAACAATATCAGCCGCTCGATCCCAGTCATGTTGCTCCAGAATCCGCACCTGATAACCCGAGAGGGTCAGCATCTTCTCGAACAGGCGTCCCATCTGACCGCCACCGCCGACGATAACCACCGGACGCAGTGACGGACAAAGTGTTTTAAATCCTTTGTCGTTTTCACTGGAGTAAGATTCACGCATCACCCGACGCAAAACATCCTCAATCAGATCTGGCGGTACACCCAGAGCTTCCGCCTCTGCACGACGCGAGGCCAACATAGATGCCTCGCGCTCCGGAACATAAATAGGCAGTCCAAAGCGGCTTTTCACCTCGCCCACTTCAGCAACCAGTTCCAGACGCTTAGCTAATAAATTCAGCAGCGCTTTATCGACTTCATCAATTTGATCGCGTAATGCGGTCAATTCAGCAACCATAATAAACCTCTTAAGCCACGCGAGCCGTCAGCAGCCCGTTCAGATCCTGATGAATTTCACGCAGCAAGGCATCGGTCATTTCCCAGCTAATGCAGGCATCGGTTACGGATACACCGTATTTCATTTCACTGCGCGGTTGCTCGGAAGACTGATTGCCCTCGTGGATATTACTTTCGATCATCAGACCAATAATTGAGCGATTGCCATCTTTGATTTGAGCAACCACGGATTCTGCCACCGCAGGCTGACGGCGATAATCTTTATTGGAATTACCGTGGCTGCAATCTACCATCAGAGACGGGCGCAGTCCCGCCTGTTCCATCTCTTTTTCACATTGCGCAACATCCGCAGGGCTATAGTTCGGCGCTTTACCACCGCGCAGGATGACATGCCCGTCCGGATTCCCCTGAGTTTGTAGCAACGCAACCTGCCCTGCCTGGTTAATGCCAACAAAACGGTGCGGCTGGGCGGCGGCGCGCATAGCGTTAATTGCTGTTGCCAGACTGCCGTCGGTGCCGTTTTTAAAACCAACCGGCATGGAAAGCCCGGAGGCCATTTCACGGTGAGTTTGCGATTCCGTTGTACGAGCACCAATTGCTGACCAGCTAAACAGATCGCCCAGGTATTGCGGGCTATTCGGATCTAACGCTTCCGTCGCCAGTGGCAGTCCCATATTCACCAGCTCAAGCAGCAATTTACGCGCGATCTGCAGCCCGGCTTCTACATCAAAAGAGCCATCCATATGGGGATCGTTAATTAACCCTTTCCAGCCGACAGTGGTACGGGGTTTTTCAAAATAGACGCGCATTACCAGATAGAGGCTATCGCTGACCTCTGCGGCAAGGGCTTTAAATCGACGAGCATATTCCAGAGCAGTTTCCGGATCATGAATGGAACAAGGACCACATACTACCAGCAGACGAGGATCGCGCCCGGCGATAATATCTGAAATGGTTTTACGCGAGTCAGCAATCTGGGCTTCTTGTTGCAGGCTCAATGGAAAAGCGGCCTTCAGTTGTTCCGGAGTCATTAAAACCTGTTCGTCGGTAATATGTACGTTATTCAGCGCGTCTTTTTGCATGATGGCGATCCTGTTTATGCTCGTTTGCGATAGTTGATCCTCAGCGAGGATGACGTAACGATAACACATAAAGTAAAGTTTTCAATCCATATTTCGTACATTTTTATTTACACAGGCAATTTAGTCGCGATTTCAACCCTTACTTCTGTATAGATAAATTTACACTTCCTTTGAAAACAATCCGCTATGCTTTGAAAAAGGAGAAAGAAATGATGAAAAAGTTTATCGCCCCCTTGTTGGCTTTACTGGTTAGCGGATGTCAGATTGATCCTTATACTCACGCGCCAACCTTGACCAGCACCGACTGGTATGATGTTGGTATGGAAGATGCGATATCGGGCAGCGCCATAAAAGATGACGATGCATTTAGCGATTCACAGGCGGATCGCGGTCTATACCTTAAAGGATATGCCGAAGGACAAAAGAAAACTTGCCAGACCGATTTTACTTATGCCCGGGGACTTTCCGGTAAAAGCTTTCCTGCCAGCTGCAACAATGTTGAAAATGCCAGCCAACTGCATGAAGTATGGCAAAAAGGGGCTGATGAAAATGCCAGCACAATACGATTAAATTAATTAAAACCCCACAAATAAATTAAACATAAGATTTTACTCATTGTGTTTTATTTCTCACATTGATGACGATCGCATGAAAAAATGATATTTTAATGAGCATTCTGAAAAAATATCGATGCATTTCGAGCGAAGATGGTGGGGATCCCTGAATGCGTTTTTCTCACCGACTGTTCTTACTTCTGATTCTCCTGCTGACGGGAGCACCAATACTCGCTCAGGAGCCTTCTGACGTTGCGAAAAACGTGCGTATGATGGTTTCCGGTATTGTCAGTTACACCCGCTGGCCTGCGCTATCAGGGCCACCAAAGTTATGTATCTTTTCATCTTCACGTTTTAGTACCGCCCTACAAGAGAATGCCGCGACATCTTTGCCTTATCTGCCTGTCATCATTCACACTCAACAAGAGGCGATGATTTCAGGCTGCAATGGTTTTTATTTTGGCAACGAGTCACCGACATTCCAGATGGAATTAACCGAACAATATCCGTCAAAGGCGTTATTATTAATTGCCGAACAAAATACCGAGTGCATTATTGGTAGCGCCTTTTGTCTGATCATCCACAATAATGACGTCAGATTTGCCGTAAACCTGGATGCCTTATCGCGTAGCGGTGTAAAGGTCAACCCGGATGTCTTAATGCTCGCACGGAAGAAAAATGATGGATAACGATAATTCTCTTAATAAGCGCCCCACGTTTAAAAGAGCATTACGCAACATCAGTATGACCAGCATATTTATCACTATGATGCTGATCTGGTTGCTGCTTTCCGTGACCTCGGTGCTGACCCTGAAACAGTACGCGCAAAAAAACCTGGCACTGACAGCAGCAACAATGACTTACAGTCTGGAAGCAGCTGTCGTTTTTGCCGATGGCCCTGCAGCAACTGAAACACTGGCAGCGCTGGGCCAGCAAGGGCAATTTTCAACTGCAGAAGTACGTGATAAGCAGCAAAATATTCTGGCGTCCTGGCATTACACCCGTAAGGATCCAGGCGATACTTTCAGCAATTTCATAAGCCACTGGCTCTTCCCCGCCCCCATCATTCAGCCGATTCGTCACAATGGTGAAACCATTGGCGAAGTACGCTTAACCGCTCGCGACAGTTCAATCAGCCATTTTATCTGGTTTTCGCTCGCCGTACTGACCGGTTGTATTCTGCTGGCATCAGGCATCGCAATTACCCTCACCCGCCATTTGCACAATGGCCTGGTAGAAGCGCTGAAAAATATCACCGATGTCGTACATGATGTGCGTTCCAACCGCAATTTTTCCCGACGAGTTTCGGAAGAACGTATCGCTGAGTTTCACCGCTTCGCTCTCGACTTCAACAGTCTGCTGGATGAAATGGAAGAGTGGCAGCTTCGTTTACAGGCCAAAAATGCGCAGCTTCTGCGTACCGCGCTACATGACCCATTAACCGGGCTGGCTAACCGCGCAGCGTTTCGTAGCGGCATCAATACGTTGATGAACAATTCCGATGCCCGAAAAACGTCGGCGTTACTATTTCTTGATGGCGATAATTTCAAATATATCAATGATACCTGGGGTCATGCGACGGGCGATAGAGTCTTGATTGAAATCGCAAAACGGTTAGCTGAATTTGGCGGGCTGCGACATAAAGCATACCGCCTGGGCGGCGATGAATTCGCTATGGTGCTCTATGATGTACAGTCGGAATCTGAAGTGCAGCAGATATGCTCAGCACTGACACAAATCTTTAATCTCCCGTTTGATCTTCATAATGGCCATCAGACCACCATGACATTAAGCATTGGTTACGCGATGACCATTGAGCACGCCTCTGCGGAAAAATTACAAGAGATTGCCGATCACAATATGTATCAGGCCAAACACCAGCGTGCCGAAAAGCTGGTGAGATAACAAGGATATATCGATATGATAAAGCACCTGGTAGCACCCCTGATTTTCACCTCACTAATACTGACTGGCTGCCAGTCCCCTCAGGGAAAGTTTACTCCTGAGCAAGTCGCCGCTATGCAATCTTATGGATTTACTGAATCCGCCGGCGACTGGTCGCTGGGCTTATCAGATGCCATTCTGTTCGCAAAAAATGACTACAAATTGCTCCCGGAAAGCCAGCAACAGATCCAAACCATGGCAGCCAAATTGGCCTCGACAGGGCTAACACATGCCCGTATGGATGGACACACCGATAACTATGGTGAAGACAGTTACAACGAAGGCTTATCATTGAAACGGGCGAATGTCGTGGCCGATGCATGGGCTATGGGTGGACAAATTCCACGCAGCAATCTCACCACACAGGGTTTAGGAAAAAAATATCCCATAGCCAGTAACAAGACCGCCCAGGGCCGCGCCGAGAACCGCCGCGTCGCAGTGGTGATTACAACCCCTTAAAACACGAGCAAACAGACAAAAAAAGGGCCAGCCAATTGGCCAGCCCTTCTTAACAGGATGTCGCTTAAGCGAAATCTTAGTTAAGACGCTCTTTGATACGAGCAGCCTTACCAGTACGCTCACGCAGGTAGTACAGTTTAGCTTTACGAACAGCACCACGACGTTTGACAGAAATGCTGTCAACTACCGGAGAGTGAGTCTGGAAGACACGCTCAACGCCTTCGCCGTTGGAAATTTTACGAACAGTGAATGCAGAGTGCAGACCGCGGTTACGAATAGCGATAACCACGCCCTCGAATGCCTGCAGACGTTTTTTGGAACCTTCAACAACCCATACTTTCACTTCCACGGTATCACCCGGACGGAAGGAAGGTACGTCCTGCTTCATCTGCTCTTGTTCAAGTTGCTTAATAATGTTGCTCATAATTTAATCTCTTATCCTGGGTAAACTGATATCTCGGGGGCTTACGCCATCCCATCATGTTTATGTTGCTGTTGTGCGTGTTCCGTTTTGAACTCCGCCAGCAACCTTGCTTGCTCTTCAGTCAGAGCCAGGTTTTCCAGAAGTTCAGGTCTTCTAAGCCAGGTACGGCCCAGCGACTGTTTCAAACGCCAGCGACGTATCTCGGCATGGTTGCCCGACAGTAACACTGGCGGAACTTCCATCCCTTCTAACACCTCAGGCCGCGTATAGTGCGGGCAATCCAGCAATCCTTCAGCAAAGGAATCTTCCGTTGCCGAGGCTTCATGTCCCAGTACTCCCGGAATAAACCGGGAAACGGAGTCAATCAGCGTCATTGCTGGTAACTCACCACCACTGAGAACGTAATCGCCGATTGACCATTCTTCGTCAATTTCGGTTTGGATCACGCGCTCATCTATACCTTCGTAGCGACCGCACACCAGAATCAATTTTTGATTCGTTGCCAGTTCGCTGACGCCCGCTTGATCAAGCTTGCGTCCCTGTGGTGACAGATAAATCACCTTTGCGCCTTCACCCGCCGCGGCTTTTGCTGCATGAATGGCGTCCCGCAAGGGTTGCACCATCATTAACATCCCCGGTCCGCCGCCGTAAGGACGATCGTCCACGGTACGGTGCCGGTCATGCGTGAAGTCGCGAGGACTCCAACTCTGGATGCTCAGCAGGCCATTTTTAACTGCCCGGCCAGTTACCCCGTAATCGGTAATTGCGCGGAACATTTCAGGAAACAGGCTAATTATGCCAATCCACATAGCGCCGTCTTTTACCGTTTATCCGGTGGTTTAAAAACCAGGATCCCAATCTACTTCGATTGAACGAGTAGTGAGATCGACTTTCTTGATAACCTGCCCATCGAGGAACGGTACGAGACGTTCCTTGATACCAAACGCATCTTTCAGGTTTGCCTTAATGACGAGAACGTCATTAGATCCGGTTTCCATCATATCGACGACTTTACCGAGATCGTAGCCTTCAGTGGTTACTACCTGGCAGCCCATCAGGTCTTTCCAGTAGTAGTCACCCTCTTCAAGCTGAGGCAGCTGCGATGAATCCACGACAATTTCACAATTCGTCAGCAGGTTCGCCGCATCACGATCGTCAACGCCTTTCAGCTTGATGATCATGTCCTGATTGTGGTGCTTCCAGCTTTCCAGCTGGACTTGCTGCCACTGACCCGCCTTCTGGATAAACCAGGGCTGATAGTCAAAAATGCTTTCGGCGTCTTCGGTGGAAGAAAACACTCTGAGCCACCCACGAATACCGTAAGACGAACCCATTTTTCCCAAAACGATGGGATCAACAGGTGCTTGCGCGGTGAGTTGTTTGCTCATCATGACCACCGTGACAGATTAAGCTGCTTTGTTTACTTCTTTGATCAGCGCAGCAACGCGATCAGAAATAGTTGCGCCCTGGCCAACCCAGTGAGCGATGCGATCCAGATCCAGGCGAGTGCCTTCTTCTTTTTCGCTAGCGATTGGGTTGAAGAAACCAACGCGCTCGATGAAGCGACCGTTGCGTGCATTACGGCTGTCAGCGACAACAACCTGGTAGAACGGACGCTTTTTAGCGCCGTGACGTGCTAAACGAATAGTTACCATAACATCCTCTTGTGTGAATAAAACAACCGGACCCCATCGAGGAACGGAGTCCGGTGTCATATTAAAAGCCCGAAAATTTTACTCATTTTTGCGGGAATTGCAATCAACAGTTGCTAACTCTGCTGTAAAAGGCCGTCGGCGGTGCAGCCAGTTTGGTGCCGGAGTGCGCGCAGTCACCGGAGCGTACACGCAGTACGTGAGGATGACGAGCACATCCCGGTGCCAAAATGGCAAACAAGCCAGGCCGATTAGCGACCAGGGAAGCCTGGGGGCATCATACCCTTCATGCTTCTCATCATCTTCGCCATTCCGCCCTTCTTCATTTTCTTCATCATGCGCTGCATGTCGTCGAACTGTTTCAGAAGACGGTTAACGTCCTGCACCTGCATACCGCAACCGGCAGCAATACGGCGTTTACGCGAACCTTTGATGATTTCTGGCTTAGCGCGCTCTTTCATCGTCATCGAGTTGATGATGGCTTCCATACGCACCAGCACTTTATCGTCCATCTGCGACTTAACATTATCCGGGATCTGCCCCATGCCCGGCAGCTTGCCCATCAGGCTAGCCATGCCGCCCATATTTTTCATCTGGCGCAGTTGCTCAAGAAAATCGTTGAGATCGAAGCCGTCGCCTTTTTTCAGCTTGCTGGCTAATTTCTCTGCCTGCGCGCGGTCAACTTTGCTTTCGATATCTTCGATCAGCGACAGTACGTCGCCCATGCCGAGAATACGCGACGCGATGCGGTCCGGATGGAACGGCTCCAGCGCCTCAGTTTTCTCGCCAACACCGAGAAACTTGATCGGTTTGCCAGTGATGTGACGAATAGAGAGCGCCGCACCGCCGCGGGCATCGCCGTCCACTTTGGTCAACACTACGCCGGTAAGCGGTAACGCTTCATTGAATGCTTTTGCCGTATTGGCCGCATCCTGACCGGTCATGGCGTCAACCACAAACAGGGTTTCAACCGGGTTAATCGACGCATGGACTTGTTTGATCTCGTCCATCATCGCTTCGTCAACGTGCAGACGACCAGCGGTATCCACCAGCAGCACGTCGTAGAATTTCAGTTTGGCTTCTTTCAGCGCCGCGTTAACGATATCTACCGGCTTCTGACCAACATCAGAAGGGAAGAAATCAACGCCCACCTGCTCTGCCAGCGTCTCAAGCTGTTTGATTGCCGCCGGGCGATAAACGTCGGCAGAAACCACCAGCACTTTCTTCTTGTGCTTCTCGCGCAGGAACTTACCGAGTTTACCAACGCTGGTTGTTTTACCGGCACCTTGCAGGCCCGCCATCAGCACGACCGCAGGCGGTTGCGCCGCCAGGTTCAGGGTCTGGTTCTCTTCGCCCATCGCCGCAACCAGTTCGTTACGGACGATTTTGACGAACTCCTGCCCCGGCGTCAGGCTCTTATTAACTTCATGACCAACCGCTTTCTCTTTTACGCGATTGATAAACTCACGCACTACCGGCAGAGCGACGTCCGCCTCCAGCAGCGCCATGCGCACTTCGCGCAGCGTATCTTTTACGTTGTCTTCAGTGAGGCGTCCACGGCCACTGATATTGCGCAGCGTGCGCGACAAACGATCGGTTAAATTATCAAACATTGTCTCTCGCCTGGGGTGGAAACGGTTGGCCGCAATCGCGACACATCATCAGTATTTTGCCGCAGTATAACATGAAGGCGTCTTTGTTGTTATGCAACGGTTGGAGCAGCGTTCACCTGACGCTATACTGCTTCTCTTTCTTATTGCTCAAACTGTCGACATCACTATGCCCGTTTTTGCTCTGCTCGCGCTTGTCGCCTACTCCGTCAGTCTTGCGCTGATTGTTCCCGGTCTGCTGCAAAAAAACGGCGGCTGGCGGCGCATGGCTATTATTTCTGCGGTCATTGCGCTGGTCTGCCACGCAATCGCTCTGGAAGCCCGCATCCTGCCCGACGGTGATAGCGGACAAAACCTCAGCCTGCTGAACGTTGGTTCATTGGTCAGTTTGATGATCTGTACGGTAATGACCATTGTGGCTTCTCGCAATCGTGGCTGGTTGCTGCTACCCATTGTCTATGCCTTTGCGCTTATCAACCTGGCGCTGGCGACCTTCATGCCCAATGAATACATCACCCATCTGGAAGCAACGCCTGGGATGCTGGTGCACATTGGCTTATCGCTCTTTTCCTATGCCACGCTAATTATCGCCGCCCTGTACGCGCTGCAACTGGCGTGGATTGATTACCAACTGAAGAACAAGAAGCTGGCATTTAACCAGGAAATGCCGCCATTGATGAGTATCGAGCGTAAAATGTTCCACATCACGCAGATTGGCGTGGTGCTGCTAACGCTCACGCTTTGCACTGGCCTGTTCTACATGCACAACCTATTTAGCATGGAAAATATCGACAAGGCTGTGCTCTCTATCGTGGCGTGGTTTGTCTATATTGTGCTGCTGTGGGGACATTACCATGAAGGATGGCGTGGACGCCGCGTCGTCTGGTTTAACGTTGCGGGCGCGGTAATTCTGACACTGGCCTACTTCGGCAGCCGAATTGTCCAGCAGTTAATCAGCTAAACCCAGAAAAGGAGTTTCCCCTGGAACACATTTCTACTACTACGTTGATCATTATTCTGATCATCATGGTGGTCATTTCAGCCTATTTTTCCGGGTCCGAAACCGGAATGATGACCCTCAACCGCTATCGTCTGCGACATATGGCGAAACAGGGTAATCGCTCGGCCAAACGCGTCGAAAAATTGCTGCGTAAGCCAGACCGCCTGATAAGCCTGGTGTTAATCGGCAATAACCTGGTCAATATTCTTGCCTCCGCGCTCGGCACTATTGTTGGGATGCGTTTGTACGGCGATGCGGGCGTGGCAATTGCGACTGGTGTGCTGACTTTTGTCGTACTGGTATTTGCTGAGGTATTGCCGAAAACCATTGCCGCGCTGTACCCGGAAAAAGTCGCTTATCCGAGTAGTTTTCTGCTGGCTCCGCTGCAAATTTTGATGATGCCGCTGGTCTGGTTGCTGAATGCTATCACCCGTATGCTGATGCGCATGATGGGTATCAAAACCGATATCGTGGTTAGCGGCTCTTTGAGCAAAGAAGAGTTGCGCACTATCGTGCACGAATCACGCTCACAAATTTCCCGTCGCAATCAGGATATGCTGCTGTCGGTGCTCGATCTGGAAAAAATGACCGTTGATGACATCATGGTGCCGCGCAGTGAAATTATCGGTATTGATATCAACGATGACTGGAAATCGATTCTGCGCCAACTCTCCCACTCACCTCACGGGCGCATCGTGCTCTACCGTGATTCGCTGGACGACGCCATCAGTATGCTGCGAGTACGTGAAGCCTGGCGGTTGATGTCGGAGAAAAAAGAGTTCACCAAAGAAACCATGCTGCGCGCCGCGGACGAGATCTATTTTGTGCCGGAAGGTACGCCGCTCAGCACGCAGTTGGTAAAGTTTCAGCGCAACAAAAAGAAAGTCGGCCTGGTCGTCAACGAGTATGGAGACATTCAGGGGCTGGTGACGGTTGAAGATATTCTGGAAGAGATTGTCGGCGATTTCACTACGTCGATGTCGCCAACACTTGCCGAAGAGGTCACGCCGCAAAACGACGGTTCGGTGATTATCGATGGCACCGCCAACGTGCGGGAAATCAACAAAGCCTTTAACTGGCATCTACCTGAAGACGATGCCCGCACGGTTAATGGCGTCATTCTTGAAGCTCTGGAAGAGATCCCTGTCGCTGGCACCCGCGTGCATATTGGCGAGTACGATATCGATATTCTCGACGTTCAGGACAATATGATTAAGCAGGTAAAAGTCTTTCCTGTAAAACCGCTGCGCGAGAGTGTGGCGGAGTAACGAAAACGGCCCTGCATTCGCATGCAGGGCCGTGAATTATTACGAAAACAGAAATTACGCTTTTGCTTTCGCTACAGTTACCATCGCCGCACGAATCGTACGACCATTCAGCGTATAACCCTTCTGCATAATGCCCAGTACGTTACCTGGCGCAACGTCATCAGATTCCACCATTGCGATAGCCTGATGCACATTCGGGTCCAGCGGCACGTTAGTTTCGGCGATCACTTCAACACCAAACTTACGCACAACATCCAGCATCGACTTCAGCGTCAGCTCAATGCCTTCAACCATCGCAGACATATCCGGGTTAGCTTTATCAGCCACTTCCAGCGCACGATCCAGGCTATCAATCACCGGCAGCAATTCGTTGATGAATTTCTCCAGCGCGAATTTGTGGGCTTTTTCAATATCCAGTTCAGTACGTCGACGCAGGTTTTCCATTTCGGCTTTTACACGCAAAATGCCGTCACGTTCACGGGTCTGGGCTTCAGCCAGCTGAGCTTCGAGATTCGCAATTTTTTCATCGCGCGGATCCACCTGCTCAGCAGAAGCTTCTGGCTCAACTGCCTCAATCTCTTCGTGCTGATCCATGATAATTTCTTCCGGGGCTTGCCCCTCAGGCGTTTTCTGTTCTTTACTACTCATGAATTTCTCCGCGTTTTTTTCGCATTCATCTCGCTAACTTCGCTTATTATGGGGATCAGTTTCAGGGTTTCAAGGGAAGCACTCACATTGTCATCAATCTTCGCAACAAGGACCTCGGAAAAATGAATAATCATTTCAAGTGTATTGGCATTGTGGGACACCCACGGCACCCCACTGCACTGACAACACATGAAATGCTCTACCGCTGGCTGTGCACAAAAGGTTACGAGGTCATCGTTGAGCAACAAATCGCTCACGAACTGCAACTGAAGAATGTGAAAACTGGCACGCTCGCGGAGATTGGGCAACTAGCTGATCTCGCGGTAGTCGTTGGTGGCGACGGTAATATGCTGGGCGCGGCACGCACACTCGCCCGTTACGATATTAAAGTTATTGGAATCAACCGTGGCAACCTGGGTTTCCTGACTGACCTTGACCCCGATAACGCCCAGCAACAGTTAGCCGATGTGCTGGAAGGCCACTACATCAGCGAGAAACGTTTTTTGCTGGAAGCGCAAGTCTGTCAGCAAGATTGCCAGAAACGCATCAGCACCGCGATAAATGAAGTGGTGCTTCATCCAGGCAAAGTGGCGCATATGATTGAGTTCGAAGTGTATATCGACGAGATCTTTGCGTTTTCTCAGCGATCTGATGGACTAATTATTTCGACGCCAACAGGCTCCACCGCCTATTCCCTCTCTGCAGGCGGTCCTATTCTGACCCCCTCTCTGGATGCGATTACCCTGGTGCCCATGTTCCCGCATACGTTGTCAGCACGACCACTGGTCATAAACAGCAGCAGCACGATCCGTCTGCGTTTTTCGCATCGCCGTAACGACCTGGAAATCAGTTGCGACAGCCAGATAGCACTGCCGATTCAGGAAGGTGAAGATGTCCTGATTCGTCGCTGTGATTACCATCTGAATCTGATTCATCCGAAAGATTACAGTTATTTCAACACATTAAGCACCAAGCTCGGCTGGTCAAAAAAATTATTCTAATTTTACGCCAGCCTCTTTACTGTATATAAAACCAGTTTATACTGTACACAATAACAGTAATGGTTTTTCATACAGGAAAACGACTATGTTGGCACAACTGACCATCAGCAACTTTGCTATCGTTCGTGAGCTTGAGATTGATTTTCATAGCGGCATGACCGTAATAACTGGCGAGACCGGCGCGGGTAAATCTATTGCAATAGATGCCCTCGGTCTTTGTCTCGGTGGTCGCGCTGAAGCCGACATGGTGCGTACCGGCGCTGCTCGCGCTGACCTGTGCGCCCGTTTTTCTCTGAAAGATACGCCAGCGGCTCTGCGCTGGCTGGAAGAAAATCAGCTTGAAGACGGGCATGAATGTTTGCTTCGTCGAGTGATCAGCAGCGATGGTCGCTCCCGTGGTTTCATCAACGGTACAGCTGTTCCTCTGTCACAACTGCGCGAACTGGGTCAGTTGCTGATTCAGATCCATGGTCAGCACGCTCATCAATTACTCACCAAACCTGAGCACCAAAAATTCCTGCTTGATGGCTATGCCAATGAAACCTCTCTACTGCAGGAAATGACCGCACGTTATCAGTTGTGGCATCAAAGCTGCCGTGACCTCGCGCATCATCAACAGTTAAGTCAGGAACGCGCCGCCCGTGCGGAACTGCTGCAATACCAATTAAAAGAACTTAACGAATTTAATCCGCAGCCCGGAGAGTTTGAACAAATCGACGAAGAGTACAAACGTCTGGCGAACAGCGGTCAATTGCTGACCACCAGCCAGAATGCATTGGCATTAATGGCCGACGGTGAAGACGCAAACCTGCAAAGTCAGCTTTACACGGCTAAACAACTGGTGAGCGAATTGATTGGCATGGACAGCAAACTGTCCGGCGTACTTGATATGCTGGAAGAAGCTACCATCCAGATTGCTGAAGCCAGCGATGAACTGCGCCACTACTGCGATCGTCTGGATCTCGATCCCAACCGACTATTTGAACTTGAACAGCGCATCTCAAAACAGATTTCGCTGGCACGTAAACATCACGTCAGCCCTGAGGCATTGCCACAGTATTACCAGTCGCTACTGGAAGAACAGCAGCAACTGGACGATCAGGCCGACTCACAAGAAACGCTTGCGCTGGCGGTAACGAAACATCATCAGCAGGCACTGGAAATCGCGCGCGCATTACACCAACAACGCCAGCAATATGCAGAAGAACTTGCACAGCTGATCACCGACAGTATGCATGCGCTCTCAATGCCGCATGGGCAGTTTACGATCGATGTTAAATTTGACGAGCATCACCTGGGCGCTGACGGTGCCGATCGTATTGAGTTTCGGGTAACCACCAACCCAGGTCAGCCAATGCAGCCTATTGCCAAAGTCGCATCCGGTGGTGAATTGTCCCGCATCGCACTGGCAATCCAGGTCATCACGGCGCGTAAAATGGAAACCCCGGCACTGATTTTTGATGAAGTGGATGTAGGTATTAGCGGTCCAACAGCGGCAGTTGTCGGCAAACTGCTGCGTCAACTCGGCGAATCAACTCAGGTGATGTGTGTTACCCACCTGCCACAAGTCGCGGGATGTGGTCATCAACACTATTTTGTCAGCAAAGAAACCGATGGTGCGATGACAGAAACGCATATGCAATCCCTGAATAAAAAAGCGCGGTTACAAGAGCTGGCGCGCCTGCTTGGTGGCAGTGAAGTCACACGTAATACACTGGCGAATGCGAAAGAACTGCTTGCAGCGTAAACTTTTTTCCTGCTTCACGGTCAGAGTAAACAGCAAAACGCCGTAAGACCGGAAAGCAAAAGGTTTTAAAGTGATGAAAGGTCTATTATCATCGGCATATTACAGATGAGCCACGTACTGCTCGGGCCCGAAAAGGAATCAAATCACTATGCGCTGTAAAACGCTGACTGCTGCAGCAGCAGTACTATTGATGTTGACCGCAGGCTGTTCCACTCTGGAGCGAGTGGTTTACCGTCCTGACATCAACCAGGGGAACTATCTGACCGCTAACGACGTATCCAAAATACGTGTTGGCATGACGCAACAACAAGTTGCGTACGCATTGGGTACACCGCTGATGTCCGATCCATTTGGTACGAATACCTGGTTCTATGTCTTCCGCCAGCAACCAGGTCATGAAGGTGTAACGCAGCAAACGCTGACGCTGACCTTTAACAGTAGCGGTGTGTTGACCAATATTGATAACAAACCTGCGCTGAGTGGTAACTAATAATAAAGTTGCTCTCAAAGACGTTAAAAAAGGTGCTCAATGAGCACCTTTTTTCTGTCTGTTATTTATTCGCTGATTTTTCTGCTCGTTGCCTGCGAAGCTCTTTCGGATCGGCAATGAGAGGGCGATAAATCTCCACCCGATCGCCATCATGCACACTATCGCTTAGTTTTGCCGGACGGCTGTAAATGCCGACTTTGTTTTTAGTTAAATCGATATCGGTACGCAATTCCAGCAAGCCACTGGCGCGAATAGCTTCTTCAACCGTCGCGCCCTCCTGCAGCGTCACGCGCTGCAGGTACTGCTTCTCAGGTAGCGCATAAGCCACCTCAACGGCAATTTTACCTGGCACTGTAAACCTCTTTCGCACGAACCGTAAAAGCCTGGACCATATTAGACGCCAGCTCTTTAAACACGCGACCAAAGGCGAGTTCAATCAACTTATTGGTAAACTCAAAGTCGAGATGAAACTCGATACGACACGCCTCCTGGCTCAGCGGCGTAAACTTCCATCCACCAATCAATTTCTTGAACGGCCCATCCACCAGATTCATAAGAATACTTTGGTTACTGGTCAACTGGTTGCGGGTAGTAAACGTTTTGCTGATCCCAGCCTTAGAGACATCTACCGCCGCAGTCATCTGCCCAGGAGTGGACTCCAGAATCCGACTTCCGGTACAACCCGGCAAAAACTGAGGATAAGACTGAACGTCATTCACTAACTGATACATTTGCTCCGCGCTGTAGGGTACCAGTGCGGTCCGGCTAATCTGAGGCATAACAATTTCCATCAACAAAAATCCAACAAATAATATCATTTATCCTGCTGTAAAAAAAACGCTATCCCGGCGCTGGGTAACATCGGGTTCATGCTAAGATAGAGCCTTGTCCCCCGCAGGATTGATATGGGGTGTTTTCGATTTCAGATTACCGATGATTCACGACGCTTATGACGAAGAAAAAAGCACATAAACCTGGTTCAGCGACCATCGCGCTTAACAAGCGCGCCCGTCACGAATACTTTATCGAAGAAGAGTTCGAAGCGGGACTTGCCCTGCAAGGCTGGGAGGTTAAATCCCTGCGCGCAGGAAAAGCCAATATCAGCGACAGCTACGTCCTTCTGCGTGACGGAGAGGCATTTCTGTTTGGCGCTAACATCACGCCAATGGCCGTGGCCTCCACGCATGTGGTGTGCGATCCTACCCGTACCCGCAAGTTACTTCTCAACCAACGCGAACTGGACTCATTGTACGGTCGCGTCAATCGAGAAGGCTATACCGTAGTGGCGCTCTCCCTGTACTGGAAAAATGCCTGGTGCAAAGTGAAAATCGGCGTCGCCAAAGGTAAAAAACAGCACGATAAACGTTCAGATATCAAAGAACGCGAATGGCAGGTGGATAAAGCACGTATCATGAAAAACGCCCACCGTTAAACCTGCACTCCAATTATTGACCAGTTCCTCACCGCGCCTCCCTCTCCGGCGGCGCGAATGAACATCTTATTGGCTATCACATCCGACACAAATGTTGCCATCCCATTGCTTAATCGAATAAAAATCAGGCTACATGGGTGCTAAATCTTTAACGATAACGCCATTGAGGCTGGTCATGGCGCTCATAAATCTGGTATACTTACCTTTACACATTGGGGCTGATTCTGGATTCGACGGGATTTGCGAAACCCAAGGTGCATGCCGAGGGGCGGTTGGCCTCGTAAAAAGCCGCAAAAAATAGTCGCAAACGACGAAAACTACGCTTTAGCAGCTTAATAACCTGCTTAGAGCCCTCTCTCCCTAGCCTCCGCTCTTAGGACGGGGATCAAGAGAGGTCAAACCCAAAAGAGATCGCGTGGAAGCCCTGCCTGGGGTTGAAGCGTTAAAACTTAATCAGGCTAGTTTGTTAGTGGCGTGTCCGTCCGCAGCTGGCAAGCGAATGTAAAGACTGACTAAGCATGTAGTACCGAGGATGTAGGAATTTCGGACGCGGGTTCAACTCCCGCCAGCTCCACCACTTTTGATAGGACTGCAACCGGACAGCAGCAATAAAAACAGCCACTTACGGACACTGACCAGACAGAAGGCAGACAGAGAAAAGACAAAAATATGCACGTGAAATGCACGCGCATTTTAAAAGAACCTCAGATCTCACGGTCTGGGGTTTTTCTATTTGTAACTAAGAGTAACAAAAAACCCTCCCCCTTTCGCGCTCCGCTCGCCTTGACACTTTTTATTTTTACAGTAAAAATACTGTATGCAACCACAGTAGTTTTCCGGGGGCTTTTATGTTCATTGAACTGGTTTATGACAAACGCAATGTAGAGGGGCTCGAAGGGGCCAGAGAAATTATCCTGGCAGAACTGACGAAACGAGTGCATCAGATTTTCCCTGATGCCGAAGTAAGGGTGAAGCCGATGCAAGCCAATGCGCTTAACGGCGACTGCACTAAAACTGAAAAAGAAAGGCTGAACCGTATGCTTGAGGAAATGTTCGAAGAAGCTGATATGTGGCTGGTTGAAAGCTAGCCATTCCATCTGTAAGAAGAAGTTTTGTGAAACACTACATTTTGTGCTGCAAAATGAGCAACACAACCACATGGAACTTTTCGCATTTCAGAGTGTCTAAGTATTTATAATGTACTATCAGAATCGCATCTTTAGTTAAAAATGCTATCTGATTGCAAGTGACTGATGGGTTGAAACTCATTAATATGTACTAAAGTTTACCCATACGGTAAAATTGTTGCAGTATCCGAAAAAAACTACAAACCAAAGGAGGCATGTTATGGCGTATCCAACGTTAGCTGTGGCTAATGCCTTCATTGAAAAAGCATTAGCCAATGAATTATCCGATCTGACGCCTATGAAACTTCAAAAATTGATGTTTTATGCTCAGTCATGGCATCTGAAGATTTACGACGAACCTTTGATAGACGATTTTTTCTCCAAATGGCAGTATGGTCCGGTAATACCATCGTTGTACCATGAGGTTAAAAGTTATGGTTCTTCACAAATCAATAGCCTGATAAGTAATCTAATGCACACTCCGCAAGGCGTCATGATTGCTACACCTAATGTACCAAGGCAAGACACCAAAACACGTCAATTGATTGATAAGATTGTTAGTGTTTATGGCCCTCTTCGTGGGACTCAGTTATCTTACCTAACTCATCAACCAGGTACGGCTTGGTCAAGAACAGAAGGTTATAGTTCAGTTATTGGCAATAACCTTCTCAAAGAGTGTATTGAGTAGTTTATTTCATGGCTCAGCGTTCTTCACTCGAAGATATTAGCCTCCCGGGATCGGCTGATGCGATCCCGGATTCAATATCTGTTACTGATGAACAAGCCTCTCCCGAAAAGCATCCTGCGTTAGTCCTTCAGGAAGTAGAGGATCGTATTGCAGATCGTGCATTGCGCGAGAAATTTGGAGACAAGGCATATAAAGTTGTCAGAAAGACCTTATATGGATGGTGCTGGCTTCTGGCAATCTATGCTGCATTAAAATTCCGATTTCAAGTGGAAATATTTTCAGACAATGTACTTATAGCTATAACTTCCGCAGTTACACTAAACGTTTTTGCAGCATTCCTTGGTGTAATACGAGGCCTCTTCCCAGCGACAAAGCCAACCAAGGATTAGAACATTCCTGCAGTCTCTAAATACGGTATCTGGTTTGTTCGTTGAGCACTATGTAAACTCCGCACCGGCTGGCAACCATTCAATAATCGCACTATCAAAAGTTCATCAGCCAGCAGCAGCACGTCCTGCATACGTCGTCTCTGCGGTCCTTTTTACGATTTATGGCAGTACTGGTGAATTATGAGCAATCTGACTGACTCCAGGCATGGCAAGTGCCCCCAACGCGAGACGCTCTGATTAATCCTGAATACTACTGTGTACTTAACACTTCTTACATTTCACACTGACGACGATTTTGTTTTCTTCCGTAAAAATTTTCAGTATCATTACTACGACATAACCTTATCTTTTTTTTGATTCTATAGTCCAGTCGCCCCATACACTGAGCATATCTGTATGGGGCTTTTTTTAGCTGACATTTACCTAATAAATTCACTTCAAATTATTTCAATTAAAATAAAGAAGTCAGACATTTATAACTCTCGCATGTATTTCCTGTGCTCAGGTTATTTTTTCGAACAGGTGATTGCCTTCTCAAAAAACATTAAGTAACATGCTTTGTGGTAACCTCTATAAATAATAAAAAATGGTGTAACTTCTGATACTTTCATCCCCGTGCAGGCTGACGGGGATTTTTTTATCCGGACACACTCAACTTCACAGTAGCCTGTCGCCACCCTTCTTATTGTTAAAAGATGAAAAAATCATTTAATTAATCTACGTTGCATTCACTTTGTTTTATTTTTCTGTAAATACCTGTATTATCTTTTCGCTACACTACTACTCTCTTACATTTGATATCCCATGCAGTACGTTTGCTGCATGGTTTTTTTGTCTTAAATTGATTATCAACATATTAATTACCTTATTAATTTAACTTAACTTATCATGGAGCATACCTGGCATAAAATTTCATTCTTTGGATTGCCTCTTAACATGACCTTTAGTAATATTGCCCCTGTATCTTCATGGACAAACTACAACAATCTTCCTATAGCATAGGGCAAGCCTTCTTTTGACCCCCCGTGCAGTCTGCACGGGGCTTTTTTTTATTTTTCTCCTGACATTCCATAGAGCCAACTCCTTTTTATTGCATTTAAAAATGCCATGCATCATTAATTACCATGCTAATTTTTAGCTCGTCATAATATGTAATTAAAATTAAAATCCTTTCTCGATTCCAGTTAAATGATTCACATTCATACAATTGCTCTGCTCACTCAGATTCAGTAATATAATTTGCGATCTATCCTTATTAATTTCAGAATAATTTTGACTCAGCCCCTCTTTTTTTCTGTGCGGGGCTTTTTTTTACCTTTTTCTCCTGATGCTTACCGAAACCAGTTCTTTTTTGCATTAAAAAACATTGCAACATTTTAATTGAAAGACTAATTCTTAGTCGGCTATATTATTCAATTCAAATTAAAGTCATCTCTCATTTTCATTTAAATAATTCACACTATGCCGATTGCTTTTTTTATACATACCTTATACTATAACGACGTTTACCTTATAAGATGCAGTTATTACAGAGTAATTTTATTAGCACCCCTGTTCACCACCGTGCAGGGGCTTTTTTTATTCAATTCACCAGTGGCTTATACCGTACCTCTCCATAATTACCCCGACCGAACAGCCTGATGGCAGCATACATCAATATCCTGCGCCAGCGGGGAATACCCGGGACCTTCATTGCGTCTCGAAATATCCGGTCTGCCTCCGCTTTTGTCCTCAGCGCATTGTCATACAGCCAGTCATGTATTATCGCTGCCCTGGTATAATGCCAGTGTGGCGGATGTTCCCCGGAACCAACTCCTTTTCATTGCATTTATAAATATTACAAACTTTTAATTACCATGCTAATTTTTAGCTCATCATAATATACATTTAAAATAAAAACCTTTTCTCGGTTTCAGTTAAATAATTCACATTCCGTTAATTGCTTTATTTATTTGGAATCAGTAGTATCCCTTTCCGGAGTGTATACTCATAAATCACCTAAAGGCGTGTTTTTGCGATCCCCCGTTCATCGTGCGGGGGCTTTTTTTATTCATTTCTCCAGTGGCTTATACCGTACCTCTCCGTAATTACCCCGACCGAACAGCCTGACGGCAGCATACATCAGCACCCTGCGCCAGCGGGGAACACCCAGAACACACATCGCGTCGAGAAATATCTTGTCCGCTTCGCGCTTTGTCCGGAGCGCATTGTCGTACAGCCAGTCATGTATTATCGCTGCCTTGGCATAACGCCCGTGTGGCGGAAATACGGACCACAGAATACGTGGTACGCTCGCAAGGTCTGTCACGTACCCCTCCGGTACATATATCACATCATCCGGACGCTCTGTCTGCCAGAACTCAAAAGGTTCAACCAGCCGCCAGCGGTAATCACCGAGCATCTCCAGTACTGCGGGCGTGGTAAATTTACTCATCATCTCCCTCCCATCCGACAACAAACCGGTTAATTTCCTCTGTCCCCGTCAGACGCTCAACAGCCTCTTTCATCTGCCGCTGACGCTCATGAATTTTAAACCCCCGCCTCACCATTGCCTGCAGCATTGCGCCATCCAGTTGTACCAGTTCTTCCGCCGTCAGTCTCACATCCCGGTTATCCACATCCGTCCAGAAAAAACCTTCAGGAAGTGCTCCCGACTGTGCCACGGCTGTAACCGGAGACAGACGGCTGCGGGCAGCCTTACCACCATCCCAGCGGTGCCCATGCCACTCAAATATCACCCCAGCATTCTCCTGTTCATCACGCCAGCGGCTGATTTCTGCCAGCTTGCGTTCACGGGCAATCTCCGGTGTTTCATTTTCTCCCGTTACCGCAGCCATCTGTTCACGGTACATCGCATCATCCACCACCCTGCCATCATCCGGCCAGCGCCCGGCATGTTCATAAACTGCCTTCAGCGCAACCGGATAAAACAGGTTACGTGATGGTGAGTAAATATATTTACCCATGTTCTCTCCTTTAACATCCTGTTGCATACCAGTAAACCTCACCAAACCATTCATTTATGGTGCCAACGGTAAACCCGCTGTCTGTCATACTCATCACGCACGGCACGGTTGCTGATAAATCGTCCTTTACTGTCAGCTGGATATTCCACGGTCCCTGAGGAAACGGAACAGGAAAACGACACTGGTTACCGTAACGACCTGCAACGGCAAACACACCCCACTGTCTCATAATCCCTGTAGCCGTATCCCGCTCCCAGCCATTAATCCCTCCCTCGCCGGTATTACGGTAGCGGGCATCCGACTCTGCCCTGCTGTAAGCATTATCACTGCCAGCTGGCCCACGTGGACCCGCGGGTCCCGTATCACCTCTGGGACCACGTGGCCCTGCCGGACCGGTGTCGCCTTTCAGCCCCTGTTCACCCTTCGGACCTGTGTCGCCTTTTGGTCCCCGTTCACCCTTCGGACCTGTGTCGCCTTTCGGACCAGGCTCACCCTTTGGCCCTGCGTCGCCTTTCGGCCCCTGAGGTCCTGGTACTCCCCGCTCTCCGGTATCACCTCTGGGTCCCTGTGGCCCCGCCGGACCGGTGTCCCCCCGGGGACCCTGCGGACCGCCGGGGTCACCTTTTTCCCCTTTTTCGCCCCGCTCACCC